>JAFUGB010000105.1 GCA_017469605.1 Clostridia bacterium | reverse complement strand
TTTCGTTGTTCATCGGCGGCATTTCGGGCGGCCTGGTGTCAGCCATCCTGACCCGCATCCCCGGCACACCGTCCAGCGTAGCCACCACCTGGGACGGCTATCCCTTAACGCAGAAGGGCCAGGGCGTCAAGGCCCTGGGCATCGGCATTATGGCCTCCTTCATCGGCACCATGTTTTCCATCATCGTGCTGATTTTTGCCGCCCCTTCCCTGGCCCGGGTGGCCATCCAGTTCGGCGCCTATGAATACTTCGCCGTGGCGGTGTTTTCGATCACCATGATGGCGTCGCTGAGCGAAAAATCCATGTCCAAGGGCCTGATCTCGGGCGTGCTGGGCTGCATGTTCGCCACGGTGGGCCTGGATCCCGTGGGCAGCACCAAGCGGTATACCTTCGGCATCCGCTATATGCTGAGCGGCTTCAATATCCTTCCCGTGCTGGTGGGCCTGTTTGCCATCAGTGAAATCATTTCCTATATTGAAAAAGCCCGTAACGCCCAAGGCTTTGAGCGGGTGGAAGTCGATTTGAAGGATATCAAGGGCATGGGCTTCACCTGGAAGGAATTCTGGGGGCAAAAATGGAACCTGCTGCGTTCGGCGGCTATAGGCTGCGTCATCGGCATCCTGCCGGGCATTGGCGCCAGCACCTCCAACGTAATGGCCTATACCGTGGCCAAGAAAAGCTCCAGGTATCCCGAAAAATTTGGCACAGGCATTATTGACGGCATTGTGTCCAGTGAGGCTGCGAATAACGCTTCCATCGGCGGCGCCATGGTGCCGCTGCTGGCGCTGGGCATCCCGGGCGACAGCGTAACGGCGCTGCTGCTGGGCGGCCTGACGCTGAAGGGCATCTCCGCCGGCCCCTTGCTGTTTACCGAGCATGTGGATCTGGTGTATTCCGTCTTCATTGCCATGATCATTGCGTCGGTCTTTATGCTGGTGATCGAGTTCTATGGCCTGCGCGGCTTTGCCAAGCTGCTGGGCCTGCCCAAGCATTATATGCTGCCGGCCATCTTCCTGTTCTGCGTCATTGGCGCCTATGGTGTGCATAACAACGTGTTCGATGTGTGGACGGTGCTGCTGTTCGGCGCGGTGGGCTTCCTGTTCAGCAAACTGGATATCCCGGCCTCCCCGTTCATCCTGGGCTTTATCATTGGCCCCCTGGCGGAGGAAAACCTTCGCCGCGGCCTGATGCTGTCCAAGGGAAGCTTTATTCCCTTCCTGCAGTCGCCCCTGGCCCTGCTGTTCTTTGCACTGGCCATCGTCTCCGTTGTGGCCAGCACAATCTCCCACAGAAAGCGCCAGAAAAAACAAAAAGGTTGAACCTGCGCGTGGGACGCGCAGTGCAACGATAAAAATGAAAAGGAGAAAAAAACATGAAGAAACTGACCAAACTGCTTGCCCTTCTGCTGACGGTGATGCTGGTGCTGCCCGCCGCGTCCGCCCTGGCCGATACCAGCTGGCCCGAAAAGACCCTCAAGATCATCGTGCCCTATAAAGCGGGCGGTGATACCGATTTCCATACCCGCAAGCTGGCTGAATACCTGGAGCCCATCCTGGGCCAGACCATCGTGGTGGAAAACATTGAAGGCGCTTCCGGCTCCATCGGCATGATGGAAGTGATGAACGCCAAGCCCGACGGCTACACCATGCTGTACTTCCATGAATCCATGCTGACCAACAACGTGACCGAGATCTGCGAATACACCCACAATGATCTGGATGTGTGCGCCGCCTCCGTGGTGGATGATTCCTACGTGCTGGTAGTCGGTTCCCAGACCCCCTACATGACCCTGGATGACCTGGTGGCTGCCGCCAAGGAGAACCCGGGCGATATCGCCTTCGCTGCGTCCAGCGGCGGTTATTCCTACTACATCGGCCGTCTGCTGGAGGAGACCACCGGCATCGACCTGAACGTATGCGACGCCGGCGGTACCGGTGCCCGCAACAGCGCTGTGCTGTCCGGCAAAATGCAGGTGACCGCCCATGTGTACGGCGGCCTGAAGCCCTACATTGACAGCGGTGAGTTCCGCGTGCTGGCCGCCCTGGGCGAAGAGCGCAACGAACTGTTCCCTGACATTCCCACTGCCCGTGAGCAGGGCTATGACATGGTGGGCGGCCGCGCCTATTTCCTGAGCTTCCCCAAGGGCACCGATCCCGAAATTATTGCCAAGATGAGCGCTGCCATTGAGGAAGTTTGCCAGAATGAGCAGTTCATCAAGGAAACCCAGGAAGCCTATATGACCACGCCCTCCTACCTGAACACCGAGGACCTGCAGGCCCGCCTGGATGCCAATCTGGCGTTCTTCTGGGACAACGTTACCCTGCTTGTGGAGGAATGATCGCTGATTTCCTGTTTGACCGAGAGCCGTGCCGCGGCACGGCTCTCTCCTTTTGACCCCAAATTACGGAGAGAAAGCCATGAATGCTACAAAACCTTTGATAGCCCTGACCCTGGGTGATATATGCGGGATCGGCCCCGAAATCACCCTGAAGGCCGTGGAGGACGCCCGCGTGCAGGCCGGCTGCCGCATCCTGGCTGTGGGCTGCCCGGCGGCGCTGGAACGCGCCAAGGGCTTTACGGGCTCGGCGCTGACCATTCATGCCGTAGAGCGGCCGGAGGATGCGCTGTACGCTCCCGGCACCCTGGATGTATTGGATGTGGGGGATATTGATATCGACAAAGCGCCCATTGCCACGGTGTGTCGGGAGGGGGGACGCTCGGCCTTTATCGCGGTGCGCGAGGCCATTGCCCTGGCCATGGCGGACAAGGTGGATGCCACGGTGACCAACCCGCTGAACAAAGAGGCCATGAACCTGGCAGGCTATCATTATGCCGGGCATACCGAGATCTACGCCGAATATACCGGAACCAAGCATTACAGCATGATGCTGGCCGATGGTGACCTGCGGGTGATCCACGTATCCACCCACGTTTCGCTGCGGGAAGCCTGTGACCGGGTAAAGCGGCAGCGCGTGCTGGAGGTTATCCGCCTGGCGCATGACGCCTGCAAGCAGCTTGGCATTGCGCAGCCTGTGGTGGGCGTGGCAGGCTTGAATCCCCATTGCGGTGAGGGCGGGCTGTTTGGCAGGGAAGAGATCGAGGAGATCGAACCGGCCATCCGCCAGGCCCAGGCCGAGGGTATCCGCGCGGAAGGCCCTGTTCCGCCCGATACTGTATTTTCCAAGGCATGCGGCGGCTGGTATGATATTGTGGTGGCCATGTATCACGATCAGGGGCATATTCCGCTGAAGGTGCTGGGCTTCCAGTACGATCGGGAACTGCGGCGCTGGAAATCGGTGCGCGGGGTCAATATCACCCTGGGGCTTCCCATCATTCGGGTGGCAGTGGATCACGGTACGGCCTTTGACCAGGTGGGCAAAAACACGGCAAGCTGTGACAGCCTGATCAATGCCATCGATTATGCCGCCCGGTTTGCTGCGCAGAGGAAGCGCTAAGCAATAGAAAGCTTCATAGCGGCCTTTGCCGCCGGCTGATACAGCCGGCGGCTTTTTGCATAAAAAAAGCGGGCCCGTATCACGGGTCCGCCCATGCAATCCGAATGGATTACTTGATTTCGCACTTGGCGCCAACGGCGGCAAACTGCTCGGCAATCTTGGTGGCTTCTTCCTTGGAAACGCCTTCCTTGATGGTCTTGGGAGCGGCTTCCACGAATTCCTTGGCTTCCTTCAGGCCCAGGCCGGACACGACTTCGCGCACAACCTTGATAACCTTGATCTTTTCGGCGCCGGCATCCACCAGCACAACGTTGAACTCAGTCTGCTCTTCAGCGGGAGCGGCAGCAGCGGCGGGAGCGCCGGCGGCGGCAACGGGGGCAGCGGCGGAAACGCCGAATTCTTCTTCCAGAGCCTTGACCAGATCCATCAGTTCGATCACGGACAGACCCTTGATGGCATCAATAAATTCCTGATGAGTCATTTGAATTGACCTCCATTCGATCTTTCATTTAAGTTGTTTTTAATAGGAATTTTTAAGCTGCGATTATTCCTCGCCAGCCTGCTTCTTGCGCAGGGCTTCCAGAAAATAGACCAGCTTGGCCACGGGGGCCTGCAGGGAACCGACCACACGGGCCAGCAGCACCTCGCGGGGAGGCAGCTCGCTCAGGGCCTTGACCTGCTCCACGGACAGCACTTCACCGTCCATCAGACCAGCCTTCACGGTCAAACGGCCGTCGTTCTTGGTCTTGTTGATGAAGTCGTACACGATCTTGGCGGGGGCCACGGCGTCCGTCATGCCAAAGGCATACGCGCTGGGGCCTTCCAGCGTATGATCCAGGCCGGTGATGCCCATGTCATCCAGGGCACGGCGCACCAGGGTGTTCTTCAGCACGCAGTATTCCACGCCATTGGCACGGAACTGATTGCGCAGCTCGGTCACTTCTTCTACGGTAATGCCGCTGAAAGAAACCACCACCATGCTCTTGCACGCCTTCAGCTTTTCGCTGATTTCGCTGACCACGACTTTCTTCGCTTCCAGGTTCTTGCTCATTAACTCAGTCGCACCTACTCTCCGGCTATGAATAAAAGAAGCCCCTGTGCATGGGCACAAGGGCATAATAAATCGTTCATGCGCTTGCGCCTCGGCTGGCGGCTTTCGCCTTTACCCGCTTGCGCGGACCTGCTGTCTGTGGCACGGGCTCTTTTGAGCCGCAAATATATTATCACATTCGTTTTCTTATGTCAACTGCTTTTTTTCCTGAAGAAGGGCAGTCCGCCCCGCAAAATGGCGCGCTTGGTAAAGTAGTTCCAGATCATCACCAGCAGAGTGGACAGTGCCTTGTTGAGCATGTACATGGTTACCGTGAAGCCAAAAACTGTCAGCAATGCCGTATCCTCGCCCAGCAGCCAGCGGAACAGGAGCATAAACAGTTCATTCAGCAGCAGCCCCATGACGCTGGTGGCCAGGAAGCCTACCTTGGCGGCGGCGGTTTGCTCCTTGGCGCCATTGAACACCCATCGCACACACATCAGGTAATTGACGGCCACCGAAACCAGGAAGGCGATGGGCGTGGCAATCAGCGTGTCCAGGCCGCAGGTATCCCGCAGCAGCACCAGGCAGACGAATTCCACCACAAAGCAAAGCCCGCCGGTGATCACAAAGCGCAGGGTTTCCATCAAATTTGCATGCTTATTTTTCATGGTTCTTTCTCCGTATGTTTCAGGGTAATCAGATGATATTGCGGCTCCACGCCCAGCCGCAGCGGCAGCCAGGTGGTTCCCACGCCGTTGGAAACGATCACGTGCACGCCGCGTTCGCGGAGCATGCCGGTGCGATAGCGGTTTCCATAGCGGAAGCCCTGCCGGCTGGAGGTGGCCAGCCCCACCCCGAACAGCGCCACCTGGCCTCCGTGGGTGTGGCCGCAGATTGCCAGATCAAAAAAGGGCTTTTCTGACAGGGCATAGGCGAATTTTAAAGCATCCGGCGAATGCGGCGCGTAGATCACATACGCCTGGCCCGAAGCCTGACGCGCCGTTTTTTCAAAATCCGGATGCCCCAGGTACAGGTCATCGGTGGCGCATACGGCAAAATGTACGCCATTGCGGGTAAGCCGCAGCGCTTTGTTGACCAGCGGCGTTACCCCCCTGCGGCGCATTTCTTTCAGCAGCGGCTGTGCCGGACCGCTTTTCAGGTCGTGGTTCCCCATAACGGCGCATACCGCCAGGCGGGCGTGAAGATCAGGGATCAAACGCCAGAATTCCAGCGAATTTTCGTTATTTTCCCCGTAATCCCCGCCCAGGATAATGATATCGGCATGCAGGGCGTTAAGCTTTTCAGCCAGCGCTGAAACGCGCTGCTCATCCAAGTAGCCGCCGTAATGCATGTCCGAAGCGTAGGCGATGCGGAGCCCGGAGAGGGCGGGCGGCACGCGCTTGGCGGCCACTTCATATTCCTTGAGGTACAGCTGCCGGGGAAGATACAGGGGATAAAGCCATTTGGGCGCCGGAAGGCGTGACAGCCACAGCCCAATTTTTCGGGAAAACGTATGCGGATTCCTTTCCTCTGGCATGGCGGCGCCTCCTTTTCCCATCTATTTTAGCATAAAGAAAAACGGGTTACAAGAACCCGTCTAACTTTGTGGTTCATGGATGCCCCAAAGTGCCGCTGTGCCCTATTTTTTCACCCGCTATGTTAAGCAGGCCGGTGCCCTGCAGCTGCTTGTCGCCGTCCCCTGGCATGCATGCGCACGGGGGCATGACGTCCACAGCTTGACGCGGGCTCCGTTTTTTGAAATGTGGGTAAAAACAGAACACTGGCCTGAACACCCCAGGAGCATCCTTGATGGTTTTATTATACGGAAGACAGCGCGGATTGTCAAGAGCTGGAAGCAGGAAAGATTTAACAAAATATTATATTCGGCTCCGCAGGGCGCCAAGCACTTTCCCGGTATAGAAATCGCAAAGCTCGTCCGCTGTTTCGGCGCTGTGGGCCGATACCGCCACATGCATCAGCGGCAGCGCCGGATCAGGCCGGATCAAGGCGTGCGCATCGCCATGTCGGGCGCTGAGTCCGCCCTGGGGCCGGGGGACTGCGCTTTTTAAAAGCGCTTCCAGCACATAGCCCTTGTCAGCGGTTTCGCAGGGAATGGAAATCTGCTTTTCGGCAATTTGCGGCAGCGCGTCCAGCGCTTGCTGGGGCGCCTCCCGGCTGAACAAACGCAAAAGAAGCAGCGCCTGGGAAAGCCCATCCTGCGTCAAAAGCATTTGCGCAAGGCATTCTTTGCTCCAGTCGCAGGGGCGTATGTCAAAGCCTTCCGGAGCCAGGTCAAATGTATCATATATGATCTCCTGGCTTTTTTGAAGCGCCCGCAGACAGAGCAGCTTTTGCCTCGTGGAGGAAAGCGGTTCGCCCTTCCAGCGCATCTGAAGGCCGTCTTCTTTCAGGTAAATTGCTATCGGGCTTTGGTTATCAACAGTATGGCCCGACAGGGAAAGGGCGTCCCTGGACAGGTTGAAAAGGAAACGGCTGTCGCATTGCAGCGCGGCGGTTGTGCCTGTTTTACAGTAAAACCGTTTGGCCAGGGCCTGCACGTAATGGCTGCCCAGGGAAGCCCGGCTTTGAATGGCTTCGGGCCGGGAATAAAGGGCCGGGAGCTCCTGGCGGCGCGCGGCCGCTTCCAGCCCGGCGGATGCCGCGCTGCTGAGCGGCAAGCCATGCTTGTCCAGCGTCCAAAGCGTATTTTCCCCGCACAGGAGCCCGCCGTCGGCGCTCACAAAAGGGATCGCGAAGGCGAGCATGCCCTGCGTGCCCTGGCCCAGCGCCTGCACGGCGTCCGCGCCATAAGCGGACAGCGCCCCCAGTACGGTATGATAAGCTGCAATGCCTTTTCCGGCGTACATGACGGCGACGCGCTTTCGGCTGCCGGTCTTCATAAAGGCGGCTGCTGCCGTGCTCAGTTGGGCGGGCGTATCATAATGGACCTTCCCGGCGATGACGGAGATCATCGACGGCAGCTGCACCGCATCGCTGATTACGGCATCGTCCACCAGCCGGATGCCGGGCCAAACGCGCGCCTGGCCCTGCAGGGTGGAAAAGGCGCCGGCTACGGCGCCTGCGCCCAGCACGCAGCCGCTTTGCAGCACCGCGCCCTGCTCCACTCGGGCGCCGGCGCATACGATGGCGCCGTCCAGCTGCGCGCCGTCGCCAATGACGGCGCCTTCCAGCACGCAGGAGCGGCTGATTGCGGCGCCGCGACCGATCCGTGCGCCGGAAGCCACATAGGAATCCGGTGAGATCATGGCGCCCTCCGCCGCCCGAATGCCGGGATCGGCCGGAATAAAGCCCGCCCGCCCGGCCAACAGATCGCTTTGGGCCTTCAAAAAGGCTTGGGCGTCGCCCACATCGCACCAATACGCGCCGCTTTCCCAGCCGTACAGCGCCATTCCCTTTTCCAGCATCAACGGAAACAGGTCACGGCCAAAATCAAAGGGCTTGTCCTCGGGGATCAGCGCCAGCGCCTGGGGCTCCAGCAGGTATACCCCGGTATTGACCAGGCTGCTGAAAACCCGGCTCCAGTCCGGCTTTTCAATAAACCGGGTGATCCGGCCCTGGCTGTCGGTCATCACCACGCCGTAAGCCAGGGGGATATCGGTGCGCTGCAATACCAGCGTGGCTGCCGCTTTGCGCTGTTTGTGATAAGCGAGCGCGGCGGTGAGATCCACGCTGGTCAGCCCGTCGCCGGACATCACCAGCACGGTATCCCGTGCCTTGCCCGCTGCCATCAGCACGCTGCCGGCTGTGCCTACCGGCTTGTCCTCTATAATATACGTGAGCGAAACGCCGTGCCGCCCGGCACCAAAGCAGCTTTGCACGTCCTTGGGACGGTACCAGAGCGTAACATCGGCATGGTTATAGCCGTGTTTTCGCAAAAGCTGCAGGGTGTAGTCCATGATTGGCGCGCCGCACAGCGGGGCCAGCGGCTTGGGGAGATCGCAGGTCAGCGGACGGAGGCGGGTGCCGGCGCCGCCTGCCATGATGATCGCCTGGATTGCCATAAAAATAACGCCTCCCAAATGAGTATTCGGTAAGCGTTATTCTATGCCGTTTATGGCCAAAACATGCCTTGGAAAACGCATGTTTTATCGCCTGTCCTCCGCTAAAATCGCGTAATATGCCACATCCATCCAGCTGCCGTCCTTGCGCCGCTGCGCTCCGCGGAAAACGCCTTCCTTCCGCAGCCCGCATTTTTGCATCACCCGACCTGAGGCCGGGTTTTCAACGTCATGACACAGCGAGATCCGATGAAAACCCACCGTTTCAAATAAATATGTGATTACCCGGTTCAGCGCCTCGGTCATCAGTCCCTGATTCCAGAACCTGCGGCACAGGCAATAGCCAATTTCGCAGCTTTCGGCCTCTTCCCGCCATTTCACAATGGAGATATCGCCAATGAGCTCGCCGGCCATTTCAATGCCCCAGCGGTATACCGTGGAGCTCTCATAGCCTTCCACCCACATGGATACCAGCTCTTTGGTGACGGCTGGGGAATTATGCGGTCCCCAGTTCACGTATTTTGCCACCTCGGGATCGCTG
The DNA here is from genome assembly GCA_017469605.1 of Clostridia bacterium. Classification (GTDB taxonomy): domain Bacteria; phylum Bacillota; class Clostridia; order Christensenellales; family Aristaeellaceae; genus SFMI01. The sequence goes on along the minus strand of JAFUGB010000105.1, from coordinate 923 downwards.
GCCCAATTCCTGTACATCATGATGTAATCCTCCGGACGGTAGCGGCGCAGGTGCAGACGCCGGGTGTACAGATCGGGGGAGCCTGAATGATTCAGCATGGCAATTCTCCTTTATTCTTCCTTCAGCAGCTCCATGGCCAGCTGCCGGGCTGTTTTCATGGCGGTGGGGAGGGGCAAGGCGGCCAGCGCTTCGGCGTCGACCCAGCGCCCGCCCTTTACCGGCGCTGCCGCCGGCGCGGTAAAATGATACAGCCGCATGTTCCAGATCCGATGGGTAAACACATGCCTGGCATCGCCCAGATCGGCGGAAAAAAGGGCGCGCATCCCCATGGATTTCAGCTTTTTTTCCATGCCCTCCCGGGTATTATTGCCTTCGTTCAGCACAAATACCCATAGCCCCCGCAGCATGGCGGCATCGCGCTGCTGTAAAAGAATATGCCCCCCGCAGGTGATCAGTGCCACCCCCACATCCACCGGCAGGGGCGGTTTTGCCGCGGCGCGCACCGGCAGCAGATCGGCATCGTCCTGCCTGTACGCTTCGCATTGATCCCGGAGCGGACAGCGGGCGCAGTCCGGCGTGCCGGGCACGCAGATGGAAGCACCGATATCCATCAGCGCCTGGTTCCAGTCGCCGGGATTTTGGCGGTCAATATTCTCCTCGGCCAGCTGACGGATGCGGCGCTGGACGGACGGAATGCCAACGTCCTCCTGGATATCGTGCACCCGGCTGATGACCCGGGTGAGGTTGCCGTCAATGGCAGGATAGGGCAGCCGGTATGCGATGGAGCAAATGGCTGCCGCCGTATAATCCCCGATGCCCGGCAGAGCGCGAACGGCCTCATAGGTGCGCGGAAACCTTCCGTTGTGTTCCGAAAGGATCAGCCTGGCGGCACGATGCAGGTTGCGGGCGCGGGAATAATAGCC
>JAFUGB010000104.1 GCA_017469605.1 Clostridia bacterium | reverse complement strand
TTTCTTCCCCGGGAAGAAAGCGCGTATCCTGCCCGTCAAATTCCAGTTTATCTTTATATAATCGTCAAACCCGTTGATTTTCCTTACTTTCCGATGAATTTCATACGCTCATTTTGCCCGATTTCCCTTGTTTTTGCCCTTATCAGGCATTTACAAGGGAAAGTTTTATACCTGCCCAGCGACTTTATCCAGTAGACGGGCGCTGGTGCGTTTAGCCTCTCGGTTGGAATGAGCGTAAATGTTCATGGTGGTGCTGACATCGGAATGGCCCAGCAGTTCTTGGACATCCTTGGGGGCGGCACCGTTGGAAAGCAGATTGCTCGTAAACGTGTGACGAAGTTGATGAAAATGGAACCCTTCAAGCCCAGGAATCTCCTGCGCTGCTGTATGGCAGACTTCCGATACCGTGCTGGGAAGCTCAATGGCTCCGTCAGGCCGCAGGCACACAAAGCCGATTTCGTGGTACTCATCGGGGATGGAATCGCTGCGGAAAAAGGTGAACAGTTCATAGTAGGTTCTATCCTTTTCCTTGACTTCCCGATAGTAATTCAGCCGATATAGTTCCATGTACTCAAACCGATTCTTGTGCTGAGCTTTCTTTGCTTCACGGAGGATTTTTGCCAGCGTATCACAGAAGTCAACTTCCCTGATTTTCGCCCGCTTGGTAGTGCCGATCTCATACTGATGTCGTCTGCCGTTATAGCGAATACTGCGGCGAACAGTCAGGACTTGATCATCCAGGCTGATGTCCTGCCAGGTCAGGCCGCACACTTCACCGATCCGCAGACCGGTGTAGTATGCGATCTGAATGGGCAGGATGGCCGGATTGTTTTTCTTTTCCAGCCAAGTCATCAGGTCATGGTAGTTAGTGGTGGACAGCGTGGGAACAGACAAACCGTCGTCTTCGTCGGTTCCAAACAGACTAACTTCTTCTTTCTTTCCCCGCATGAGCACATATTGCATGGGGTTGAAGGAGATCAACCGTTTCGGAAATACCGCAAACCGAAAAGCGTTTTGCAGCACGGCGGAGAACAGCCGCATGTAACCTTTGGAGATGGGTTTCTGGACGCTGCCGTCGGTATTGACACCGCCGAAGCTGAGCAGATCAATGAAGGCTTGCAGGTGATCGGCAGTCAGAAATTTCAGCTTTCTGCTGCCGATGGGATAGGTTTTGATTCGACCCACTGTACCCATGTAGGACATCACCGTGCCATTGCTCAGATGACTGGGCTTCAGTTCTTCCTCCACCCAAATATCCAGCAGCTGACCCAGCGTGTAGTTTTCCGATTTGGCGACGAATTTCTTTTCTTCATAGTCCTCCATCGCCTTTCGGAGCATGGATTCGGTTTCGGATTTGCTCTCCGTGCCAGCGTATTCCCGCTGCACCATTTTTCTGCTTTCGTCCTCAACATAGAAACGATAGTAGTATTTCTTGCCTTTCTTTCTCACAGACCCTTTTGCCATGGTGATTGCTCCTTTCTGTTCGGCAGGGTCTGCTGTGATGTGCAGCCCTATTATACCCGAAACTGATAAATCGCGCAACGATGTCAATGATGTCTTTTCAACTTATCCGCATAACTTTGTCCAAGTCTAAGAGATTAATATCTTGATTCTTGGTGAGAAACCGATCCAGCACATCGATGCGAATGATAATTCTCCTACCCACCCGCAGGACGGGCAGCTTTTCATTGTTGATGAGGAAACGCAGGGTATTCCGACCGATGCTGGTATAGGCAGCGGCTTCATCTACCGTCATTCCGATCTTATGCTCAAGCTGAATATTGCTCATGAAAATCACTTCACTTTCATTTATTGATGAGCAGAAAAGCTGACACCGGGGAGGACACGCTCCCCAGCGTCAGCGTGGTATAATAACGAGGAAATTGGCCGAAGGCCAATTCTCCGTCTCGGCGGGCCGCAAATGCGAGCACGCCGAGCGTTATGGAATAATAATGTGCTTCGTCTTTAGCGCCTGATGTTTGGTTGTCAAGGTTCACTCGGCACAGTGTACCGCAAAGTAACCGTTGGATTTATTGCTTGATTCTGGACTTCTTTTCTTGTTCTTGCTTTTCTTCTTCAATCGTCCGAATCAAGTCAGTGATAGCGGACACAGCGCGATCCGACAGAAAATTAGTCTGGATACACGTCCGTTCATCCAAGCCCAGCAGATAGTCCACCGAAACCCGGAAGAACAGGGCAATATCCGCCAGCATCTCCATGGTCGGCGTACTGTCGCCAAGCTTCCAATTTTTCAGACAGGAGCGGCTGATACCAAGAGCTTCCGCCAAAGCTGCCTGGGATAATCTCCAATCGGCGCGAAGCTGCCGCAGCCGTTGGATAAATACTTCTCGATCCATTTGCATCACCTCTGACATTGTAGCGCATAACATCTGCATTATGTAATGACCAAAGTGGGTCTTTTTACGACCCATGAAAGAGGTGGTGCGCGGGGATGAATTACTGATCCAAAAGTGGAAAATAGACGATGGCAAATTAAATAGTCTGCCATTCTGCTTTAGAACGACAGACTAATGTTCAGTAACGCAATATTCTCATGACTGTGTTTTCATAAACTTTATCCTTGTTTTTCTGCCACACAAAGGGCATACTATCCATTGCGAACAATACTTTTCTTTTATCATCTAATTCTCTTTTTCATAGATAATTCTATCCCGACAAATTTGCCGTTTCAAATTCCCAATCACTACTGTAGTCAATAATTACATAAACTTTTTTCAATATAGAATTGTCATCAATCAGAATAATCCTTTACGTTTTTCCTTGAAGCCAATTCAAAATACCCTTTGCTGATGCCAGAATGGCGTTTCTTTGGATTGCATCGTTCAAAATGATGTCATGATCAAACGCTAACTTTTCTCCATCAGGAAGAAGAACAATGGGCTGTTCATTCACAAACTGGATATCAATCCACCTTGCTTCCGCCGCATCGTCTGCGCCATGAATCGGATGATCACTGTATTCCACATAGGCCGTATAGGCTACGGATACGACCCATCCTCTCGGATCGCGGCCAGGTTTGCTATACACACCCACAAGCTGCAAAGCATCGCATTCTGTCCCGGTTTCTTCTTGTAATTCCCGAAAAGCGGTATGCAGGATCGGTTCATCTGGATTGACAAATCCACCGGGCAAGGCCCAGCAGCCCAGATAAGGGTGGTTCGCCCGACGGATCAGAAGGACCTTCATTTGGTCTCCGTCGCGCGCAAACAGGGCAATATCAGCCGTTAACGCGGGCCTCGGATAATTTATTCCTTTGTAGGCCGCAATGGCTTCCTCTTCCGTCCGCCCTTTTGAATCCCGCCTTTCCAGCATGTATACCTCCCAAAAACAGAAGCTGCCGCCCCATATCGTGGAACGGCAGCTGGTATTGCATCAGAAATCCACTTCCGTGTCGTAGTAGCAGCACTTGAGCAGCTTTTCCATTTCCTCCTGGCTGGGCTGCCGGGGGTTGGAGCCGGTGCAGGCGTCGCCGATGGCATACTTTGCGATTTCGGGCAGACGCTCCAGGAACACCTTCTCTGGCACAAAGCCGCTTTCCGTGGGATAGCTGTCCGCGCCGTAATGCTGAATGCAATGCGGAATGTTCAGATCATCATTCATCTTGCGCAGATAGGCAATCAGCGCGGCAACCTTCTCATCATTGCTGGCATTCTTGTCCGCGATACCCATGTAATCCACGATCACGCCGTAGCGCTTTTTCGCGGTCTCATCCTTGGCGTTGAAGGCGATGACCTTCGGCAGGTACATGGCGTTGGCGGCGCCGTGGATGATGTGCGCGCCGTAATCCGCAAAGGCAGCACCTGTCTTGTGCGCCATGGAGTGAACGATGCCCAGCAGCGCGTTTGAAAACGCCATACCGGCCAGGCACTGGGCATTGTGCATCCGATCTCTGGCATCCATATCGCCGTTATAGGACTTCACCAGATAATTCATGATCATTTCGATGGCATGGATCGCCAGCGGATCGGTGTAATCGCAATTCGCGGTGGAAACGTATGCTTCCACAGCGTGAGTCATGGCGTCCATGCCGGTGTGGGCCACCAGCTTCTTGGGCATAGTCTCAGCCAATTCAGGATCAACGATGGCCACGTCGGGCGTGATTTCAAAATCCGCGATGGGGTATTTGATGCCCTTGCTGTAGTCGGTGATAATGGAGAAAGCGGTGACTTCCGTGGCAGTGCCGCTGGTGGAGGAAACGGCGCAGAAATGAGCCTTCTTGCGCAGTTCTGGAATACCGAATACCTTGCACATATCCTCAAAAGTGCATTCCGGATATTCGTATTTGATCCACATGGCTTTGGCTGCATCAATGGGGCTGCCGCCGCCGATGGCCACGATCCAATCAGGCTTAAAATCCAGCATAGCATCCGCGCCGCGCATGACCGTTTCCACGGAGGGATCGGGCTCAATGCCGTCAAAAATCTTGACTTCCATGCCGGCTTCTTTGAGATAGGCTTCCGCCCGATCCAGGAAACCAAACTTTTTCATGCTGCCGCCGCCTACGCAGATCATAGCTCTTTTGCCCTTGAAGGTTTTGAGTGCCTCCAATGCGCCCTTTCCGTGATACAAATCTCTGGGGAGTGTGAACCGTGCCATGCTTGTGACCTCCTGTAAAAACATTGTCCTGGTTTCTTCAAACCGACAGTAGTATATCGATACTTGTTTATAAAATGAATTACCAAAATGGCATATCAACTATATCACTGCATATCATAAACGCCGTATAGCGAGGAATCTTATATGAAATGATATATCTGCCATGCAAAACTAATCATTCTTTAT
>JAFUGB010000103.1 GCA_017469605.1 Clostridia bacterium | reverse complement strand
TTCCCCCATCATGCGCCTGCACAGCTCGGATGAGGTGTTCACCGGCAAGGAGCCCTGGAAATTCTGCGCGGACAGCGAACGGGTGATGCGGATGTTCCTATCGCTTCGCCATCAGCTGGTGCCTTACCTGTATACCATGAACCACCGGTTCTGGAAGGACAACCTGCCGCTGGTCCAGCCCATGTACTATCAGCATCCGGAAGATGAACAGGCGTATCATGTAAAGAACGAGTATTACTTCGGCTCCGAAATGATCGTCAGCCCCATTACCGCGCCCACCGATCACGCCACCCGCACAGGCTGTGTGCGCACCATGATCCCGCGGGGAATGTGGTATGATTTCTTTACCGGATTGCGCTACCGCGGCGGACGAATGATGAACCTGCACCGTACCATCGATACGATCCCTGTTCTGGTCAGGGCCGGCGGCATCATTCCCATGCAGGCCAAGGATGAATTATCATCCCGCACGGATAACCCAACGCATATGGATTTGCGTGTATTCTGCGGTGCGGACGGCAGCTTTGAACTGTATGAGGATGACGGCCTGACGATGTCCTATGAGCAGGGCGATTGCTGCACCACGCTGTATCAGCTAAACGGACGGGAGGGAACGTTCATGATCTGTCCTGCCCAGGGCAATCGAAGTCTCATTCCCCAGGAGCGCAGCTATGATCTATCCTTCTACGGTGTGGATGAACAAACGGTATCCGTGACAGTCAACGGCAGGCCGATTCAAACGGCCCAGTCCTATGACAGCGCGTCCGCTGTTTTAACGATTTGCACAGGTCCCATTTCCGTTGGCGATACGGTGAAAGTGGCGTTTCAAAAGGATCATGCGCTGGCGCCCAATCCCGTGGCGGAAAGCGCCTATACGATTCTCAACCGGGCCCAGATTCCTTTCGCCACGAAGGAAAAGGTGTATAAGCTGATTCAATCGAATGAATCCGTGGCGAACAAAGTGTCCACGATCCAGGCGATGCCCATGGATGAAACCATGAAGTCCGTCCTGCAGGAGGTGCTTTTGGCGGACAGCTGAAAGCCGGGGCGTCGGGGACAGAAAGGAGACAACGGCAGTGAATATTACCATGGATATGCTCCGGGCCTTCCGCGCAGCCGCCGAAACGCAGAATTTCACAAAGGCGGCGGAGCAAACATACATGACGCAGCCCGCGTTCAGCCGCCTGATGTCCGGCCTGGAAAAGGAATGGCAGGTGCGCCTGTTTGAAAGGACCACGCGGAAGGTGAGGCTGACGCCGGCAGGCCAGCTTTGTTATTTGACAACTGCCAGAATGCTGGAGCAATACGACCATATGCTGTCGGAAGTGGAAAAGATCAAACGCACCTTCAGCGGTGAAATGCGGGTGGGCTGCAATACCGTGTCCGGCATGCCGGAGGTTTTCGTGCACGCCATGCGGAAAATGAAACAGGAGTATCCCGGCGTGCGCATTACCGTTGTCAGCGCCGGATCGGTGGACCTGGTGCCCATGATCGAATCGGGGCAATTGGACTGCGGCTTGGTTTGGAGCAAATCGGTCATGTCGTCAGACAAAATGGAAATGATGAAGCTGGTGCCTACGCATAAGTACGCGGTCCTCTCCTCCGAGCACCCGCTGGCGGAAAGGGCCGCCATTTCCCTGCGGGATTTGACGGGCCTTCCCATCATTTATATGAAGGATCGGGAAACACGCACCTACCAAATGGTTTCCCAGGTTTGCCAGGAGATCGGCCTTTCCCTGATGGAGGCCGAACCGGCCAACAACTATGATGAAATGATCATGCGTGTCAGCGTGGGGGATGAGGCCGCTATTTCCAGCTTCGCTTATGCCGATCATTACTATAAAGAGGTTGTCTTTCGACCCATCAGCGATTTAGAACAGGCGGAAATCAACGGCTGGCGTGTCCTGGTATGGCGAAAAGACAATGAAAACGAAGGGGTCCAAACGCTTTGCTCCATCCTGGACAAGCTCCTGGCGGCAGCTTCCCTTGCCCCAGCGGAATAGGCGGTCATTCATATCAAAAATGCAATGAATACGGGTTGTGGATTGCACAAAAACGGCATTTCACAGCCCGTTTTTTCTATGTTAAGATACATATATCGGAAAGAAATGGCTTTCCCCCGGCAGCCTGATCCACCTGCCGGGGGAAAGCCAGGACCGCCAACATGAAAAAGGAGTGAAACATATGAGAAAGCTGCTGGCCCTGCTGCTTGCCGCGCTGCTGGCAAGATCCTGCGCAGTCCTTGCGCTGGCCGAGGAAACCGCGCCCATCGTTACGGTGGAAAGCAGCATCTTTGGCACCGCGAATACCGAGAACTTTTCCACATTGAAGGCATATACCGATAAAGAACTGTCTGTTCCCGGCCAACCTGTCGCCTATACCGGCGAAGCGGTCATCAAGGTGGCCTTTGCCGATGGAACCCCTGCGGACGATGCCAAAATCGACCTGGGTGACGCCAAGGTCGCCATCGTGGACGGCGACGCGTATTTCGCGGAGGATTTCATCCTGAACGCATCTTCCCTGGACGGCGAAGTGAAGGATGGACAGATCGTTTACACCCTGGATACCGGCGACGTGGAATGGAACCAGTACGGCTATCCCGTAGCCGAAGGCGGCCTGGAATGGAGCGCCATCGGCGGCAATGGCAACGGCGAATACGCCCTGAATTTTGAAGTGAGCGGCATCAAATATGACGGCCAGGAGCTGGCCCCGGCCACCTTCCGCGCCAACTATTACATCTTTGGCCGTGAATTCACCGCCAAGGCCTCTCCCCGCAATCCTGCCGGCTCCGTGTGGGGCGCTGGCGGCTATGACAACATCGTGATCCCCGAGGCCGCCCAGGCTGAGCTGACCGAGACTGTCACCGTGGACGCGGAACCCGTATTCACCTGGATCGGCGCTGGCGACCAGCCCATCCTGTGCGATGACCAGACCGACAACTTCTACATTTCCTGGCCCGCCGGCGTGGACGCTTCCGGGCTGACCGACGCGGACGTGACCCTGACCCTCAAGAGCGCCTACGGCGATGAGCGGGTGCTGGTGCCCAATACCGGCGTTATCACCTTTGAGCAGAATGGCCTGTCCATCCCCAACGGCGAATATACCGTGTATGCCAGCGAAAACACCACCCAGATTTCCGTGAACCTGCAGCTGTGGGCTGCCGCCCCTGTATACACCCAGCTGGCGATTCAGGTAAACGGTGAAAAACCCGCTGAAATGACCTATGATGTGGTCTCTGTGTACACCCACATGGTGCAGACTGGCGGCGGCCTGGACCTCCAGGGAAAGACCGTGACCGTGGTCAGCATCTACGGAATCGACGGCATTGAGAACCTGACGGCTTCTGACGTGTTCAACGAGGTGACCTATCGCTACACCTATCGGGAAGGCCAGGGCCCCCAGGCCAAAGAAAAATACTTCCTGGTGGATGACGGCAACGGCGGCTTCACCGTGACCGAAAACAAGGAAGAAGCCACGGTGTATCCTTCCGAGGCTTCCAACGTCCAGCTGCTGGGCCATAACATCTTTACCACAGACGCCGTGGGCACCGTGGAGGTGGAATACAACGGCGAAACCCTCACCTTCTCCCGGGCCATGAGCTATGGCAACGCCGCGGGCAGCGGACTGAAAAATCCCAATGAAAATGGGCTCAAAGCCGCTCCTGGTTACGTTCTGACCCAGAAGGGCTCCTATGATGATCACCAGCGCTGGGGCTGGCTGCACTTTAACAACATCGGCTGGCTGGCGCCTGTGGAAGAAGCCAAATAATTCATCCAAACAAAATCATTCGGCCATGATCGATCCCGTCGGTCATGGCCAATTCAAAAGAGAGGAGCATCACCATGAAACTATATCAGCGAGTTCTGGCTTGGATGGTCGCGGCTGTCATGCTGCTGAGCGGCGCTGCCGCATTGGCGGAAGGCGGCTTTGGCGGCGGACAGAAGCAGGAGGGCCCCGCTGTGTATAAGAACGGCAACCAGGAATTGACCCTGAACACAGACGGCACCTTCACCCTGATCGGCCTGGCCTTCGGTGATATCAGCGGCACTTATACGATGGCCGGCAGCACCGTTACCCTGGATGAGGAAAATACCGCGGCGCTGGCGGCGCAGTACGCCTGGTATTGGTCGAAGACCCTTTCGGTCAACAACTATCGCAAAACCTTCTCCTTCGCCATGAATCTGCGTGAGGCGCAGGTGGAATATGCCTATGAAACCGTTGCGGACGCCGATTCCGCCACGGGCTTCCTGACCACCTTTACCGTAGCCGACACCGAAAAAGCCTATGAAAACGTGTACGCTTACGGCGCGTGGATGGCCGCTTCCCAGGAATACACGGTGGATGAAAACGGCATTCCCACCTATGACACCACGCTGTACGCGCCGGAAGCCTGGCAGAACGGCATGTATTACAATGGCAATTCCGCCATGGCCATGGCCTATGACGCGGAAAAAGGCGCCTGGACGCTGACCCTGCCCCTGGCCTGCGAAATCATGGGCGTGCAGTGCTATCATGATGTGGCTGATCCCAATGGGGACCTAAAGGATGTGCGCCTGGAAGACGGCAGCCGGATTGAACTGCCCTACGACGCGGAAAAGCAGTCTGAATCCCCTGATCTTTCCGTGGCCTTTGCCAATACGACCGCGCCCGGCACCATGGATTACGATGTGGTTTGCAAGGCGGCTGACGGCACGGAAATTCCCCTGTCCGTGTACATGCCCTATGGCTACAACGCGGATGATGCCGCCACCCTGTATCCTGTGCTGTACCTGATCCCCGGCGCGGGCACCAATTACACCACCTGGTTCAAGGGCGGCCTCACCAACCATATCTTTGATAACCTGATCGAAGCGGGCAAGGTAGCCCCCACCGTGATGGTATCCATGGATCGGGAACAGGGCGAGGCCTATCTGGTATCCGACATCATTCCCTTCATTGAAAGCA
>JAFUGB010000102.1 GCA_017469605.1 Clostridia bacterium | reverse complement strand
TCAGGCTGTTTTCCACCGGCACGGCGGCGTCCTCCCATGTGTGCCACAGGAAGGTGGGCGGCGTTTGATCGGTCACATGCCGTTCCAGCGATACAGTATCGGCCAATTCGGCCTCGCGCTCGGCCAGCAGGTTTTCAATCGACCCCCGATGCGCATGCGGGCCGGAGGAAATCACGGGATAGCACAAAATCATGGCGTCGGGGCGGCAGGCCGGGCCTTGCCGCTGTTCCTGCCAGCGGATGCCAATGTGCGCCGCCGCGTGGCCCCCCGCCGAAAAACCCAGCACAGCCACCTTGTGTTCATCGCATAGCCACTCGCCGGCGTGCGCGTGAGCGTAAGCCACGGCCTCGGCGGCCTCCCGCAGCGCCTGCGGATAGCGGGATGGGGCCACCGAGTAACGCACGATCACCGCCTGAATGCCCAGTCCCAGCAGGCGCAGGGCCACAGGCTCGGCCTCCCGGTCGGAACGAAAATGATAGCCGCCTCCGGGAAAGATCAGCGCCAGCGGACGGCGGCGCGATTCCTCCACCGCCCGGTTATCGGTCAGGTAAGTTTCCAATACTACGCCGGTTTCCGGCAGGGTAATGCATTGGTGAAGCATGAAATCAACTCCGGTTAATTGATAAAGTCAAACTGCATGTCCTCGATCTGCACGGTATCGCCTTCGCCGGCGCCCGCGCGGCGCAAGGCGTCGATCACGCCGGTGCGGCGCAGCGTCAGGTGGAACCATTTCATGCTGTCGGCGTCCTCAAAGTTCACGCTGTTGATCAGCCGTTCCATGGCCGCGCCTTCCACGATGTAAACGCCGCCGGACTTGCGCACTTCATAGCCGCTCAGGTCGGGCAGGTCGTCCAGGAACTCCTCCTGCGCGTAAGGCGTGATGGCGGGAAGCTCCCTGAGGCGCGCTTCAATGGCGTCCAGCAGCGCGTCGAAGCCCTGATGGGCGGCGGCTGACACCGCGAATACCGGGATATCGGGATATTTATCCCGGAACATTTCCAGGTATTCTTCGCCGTCGGTCAGGTCCATTTTGTTGGCCGCCACAATTTGCGGCCTGTTTTTCAGATCGCCGTAGCGTTCCAGCTCCAGGTTAATGGCTTCAAAATCCGCCAGGGGGTCCCGGCCCTCGCTGCCTGCCATGTCGATCACGTGCACCAGCAGCCTTGTGCGCTCCACGTGACGCAGAAAATCATGGCCAAGCCCCGCGCCGTCGGCCGCGCCCTCCACCAGGCCGGGGATATCGGCCATCACGTAGTCCATGCCGTGGCGGCGCACGATGCCCAGGTTGGGGGTCAGGGTGGTGAAATGATAGTTGGCGATCTTGGGCTGGGCTTTGGTCACCACGCTCAGGATGGTGCTCTTGCCCACGTTGGGGAAGCCCACCAGGCCCACGTCAGCGATGGTTTTGAGCTCCAGGGTGAATTTAAACTGCTGGGTGGTTACGCCGGGCTTGGCAAAGTTGGGCGCCTGGCGGGTGGGCGTGGCAAAGTGCGCGTTGCCCCAACCGCCCCGGCCGCCGTGCAGCAGCACGCGCCGCTGGCCCGCCTCAAACATATCGGCCACAATCTGGCCGTTTTCGGCGCGCACCACGGTGCCTACGGGTACCTTGATCACCAGATCCTCGCCGTTTTTTCCGGTGCAGCGGCCGCCGCGGCCATCTTCGCCGTTCTGGGCATGGTACTTGGCTTTCATGCGAAAGTCCAGCAGCGTATGCATATTGCCGTCAGCCAACAGGATGATGCTGCCGCCGTGTCCGCCGTCGCCGCCGTCCGGACCGCCGTTCAGCACGAATTTTTCCCGGTGAAAGGCCACACAGCCGTTGCCGCCGTTGCCCGCTTTGGCCACAAAGGGCGCCTTATCCACAAACAATGCCATAGCGTTTTACTCCTTCCCGGTTTCGGGAGCCAGCCTGTCGCAGGCCCACAGCACCGCGATGCCCGCGATCAGGGCGATGACGCCCGCCAGGTCAACGCGCTTGAACCCCGGAAATACGCAGCCGATGCTGCCCAGTACGAAGCCCAGGATGGCGGCATACGTAACGGCGGGATATTGCTTCAGCAGCCATTTGATCAGCTTGGAGCAGAATACCAATCCCAGCACCACGCCGATGCCGAAGGGCAGCAAAAGGGCCACGGCGCCGCCGATCTGGCTGCTGGTCAGGGCGGCCACGGCGGCAATGATCCTGCCGTAAACGCCCAGCAGCAGCATCACAAAGGAACCGCTGATACCGGGAATGATCATGGTGGCGCTGGCAATGACGCCGTACACCAGCATCAGCAGCGCCTGGCCGGCATTTATGCTGCCCAGGACGGCGCTGGCCTTGGCGGCCTCCTTGGCCTCACCGGTGTTGCCCGCCGCGATCATGGGGATCATGATGGCAAAGCCCAACAGAAACGCGATAACGGCGGGCGCGCTGATCTGCACCCCGGCCTTTTTGCCGCCCGGCATAAAGGCGCTGCGCAGCAGCATGGGCAGGCTGCCCAGGATGACGCCGATGAAGAACATGGCGGACTGGGCCGGGTAGTGCTCCAGCAGCCAATTCATGATCTTGCCGAAAGCCAGGATGCCCGCGCCCGCGCCCACCGCGAAGGCCAGCAGGAATTTCCACTCCCGCTTGATCCCCCGGAGGGGGTCGCTGAGGATGCCGATCAGGCGTTCATATACGCCAAACACCACGGCCATGGTGCCGCCCGATACGCCGGGGATCACATTGGCCAGGCCAAACAGGACGCCGGCCAGAATAAAAAACAGATACTGCATCATGCTGCTTGCGTTTTCTCCTTGCGTGATTTCGGTGCCTATAAACACCTATTCTACATTATATATGAAAATGCCGGAAAAGTATAGTAAAAAAACGTGCCGAGCGATGAAAATTCAATGAAAAAAATCATTTGACAGCGGCCGGTATCTTTGCTATAGTTTTAACAAGATTTAATCAATACAGAAAAATCCGAGAAGGGGAAATGAGAATGAAACGGATCGCGGCTGCTTTTCTGATGGCATGCGTTTTGTGCCTGAACGTTATGGCGGGGCTTGCGGAATCAAGCCAGGCGCCTGTGGACATCGCTGACGCCGGCGTGGGGGATATCATTACGCTGGGCGAATACCCGCAGAGCGGCGATTGGGATCAGCCCATAGAGTGGATCGTCCTCAAAAAGGCAAACGGCACAGCCTTTGTGATCAGCCGGTACATCCTGGAGGGTATACCTTACCATCAAACAAAGAAAAAGGTCACCTGGGAGGAATGCTCCCTGCGCGCATGGCTCAACGATGATTTTTATTACGGCGCGTTTTCCGATGCCGACCGGGAGATCATCCTGGAGACCAAAATCAACGAGGAATATGATCATGTTTTTCTGCTCAGCCGGAGCGAGGCCATGGAAAACTACCTGCATGACGGCTTCGCCTGGCGCAGAGGCGTTCTTACCCAGCATGCCTATGATACCGGCGTCTATAACGAGGGTGGCCGCTGCGGCTGGTGGCTGCGCACCCGGGGACAGACCAACAACATCTCCTGGGTATTTGGCTCGGGCCGCGATGTAAGCACAAATCCCGATAAGGGATATAAGAACATCAACGGCGTGCGCCCGGCCATGTGGATCCTGACCGGAAATTGAAAAAGGGGCAAAAAATCCTTTACAAATCCGCGCAGTTCAACTATAATGGTTTCTGTTATACAGCCAAGAAGGAGAACGTCCGGTTCTGCCCGTTCAGAGAGCCGCGCGGCAGGTGAAAGCGCGGAGGGGAAGTGCTGGACCGCTCGCTCCGGAGCTGCGGCGCTGAACACGGTAGGCGCCGCGGGCGCGCCCGTTACAGCGCAATGGAGGGGCGGCGTGATCGCCGCAAGCAAAGTGGTACCGCGAAACAGCCGTTTCGTCTTTGTAGGACGGGACGGCTGTATTTATTTGTAAGGAGGATTTCCATGCGCGAGATTCCGATGTACGAACCGGCAAAAATCGAAAAAAAGTGGCAGAAGATCTGGGCTGACAACAAGGCCTTTGCCGCCAGCAGCGATTATACCAAGCCCAAGTATTATACGCTGATCGAGTTCCCGTATCCC
>JAFUGB010000002.1 GCA_017469605.1 Clostridia bacterium | reverse complement strand
GTCCTTTTCACGCACAAAAAAGGGCCGAGTCCTGTAAAAAGACCGGCAAACGCGGCAAAAAGCAGCTGTGATACAAACAATCACACCGCAAAAGGATTATGGCGCAATGGAGAATACCCACCATCCGGGACAGTCCCGCCTGGGTGCGCTGGAGCCCGCCAAGCTTCCGGGAAAGAACATTCTTATTGATCCGCGCCATGCTCCTTTGCGTGATATGCCATCGTTCCTTCGCATATTTGCAATTCAGCAAAACGGCCGCAAATCCTTGGATTTACCATGGATTTTCTAATAATGAAATACCCCTAGCCTTGTTTGGATACGAGGTATTTTTTTGTCATCTCAACTGAATGACATTCCTCAAATTTGGGGAGGATAAAACAAACAGCAGGACGGTGGGGCCGGATGCGTTTAATTATTGATATAAAAGAGAAACTGAATGGATGCCGGCAATAACGGATCAATAGACGTTTTTCTTCCCGTCCTGCTTTACATGCTGATTAATATTCAGGCTCCAGCAAGCCCAGGTTGCCATCCTTGCGCAGGTACAGCACATTGGTTTGATCGGTTTCAATATTGATGAATACATAGAAGCTATGCCCCAGCAGTTCCATCTGCAAAATAGCGTCTTCCACATGCATGGGCCGGGTGGTATAGGTTTTGATACGGACCACTTTACGCTCATCCTGCGCAGGCGCTTCTTCAATGAACTCCGGCACTTCGGCAGGAATATCGGCACGAAGGCGCTTTTCCAGCTTGGTGCGATGGCGCAGGATCTGGCGCTCCAGTTTGGCCAGAGCCTTGTCGATGCTCATGAACAGATTATCTTCGCTGGTTGCCTCGGCACGCAGCGTAACGCCGTCAATAGGTACGGTAATTTCCACAATGCGCTGGTTGCGTTCCTTGCGCATACGCACATACATTTCTGTATCCGGGCGAAGATACCGCTCCATGGTAGCGGTCTTTTTCATAATACGGTTGGTAATCGCCTCGCTGACAACCATGTTTTTTGCTGTAATCGTTGTCTTCATAGGATGAGTCTCCTTTCAATAATGCAATGCCCGTGCTTCGTGTCTCCCATGTTTCTCTGGTTATATCATTCGACGAAGCCGCCGGATATTCCTGCAATAATCGGAAATATTTTGACCATATATTAAAGAAAAATAACAATTGACAAGAAGCCGCAAAACAGCTATAATATTATAGCTGTTAAAGCATGCGGCCGTGGCGGAATCGGCATACGCGCACGTTTGAGGGGCGTGTGGGGAGACCCGTACGGGTTCAAGTCCCGTCGGCCGCACCAGCAAAAGTCCAGGAATTTCAAGGGTTTCTGGGCTTTTTTCTTTTGATTTACCCTAACGCATACCCTAACCAACTTACAGCGCCCGGATATATGCTTCCATCCTGTCGGCGCTGTTTTTCATCATAGTATTGCTGACATGGGCATATTTATCAAGGGTAAAGGCAACGGAGTAATGGCCCAGATTCTTTGAAACGGTCTTGGGATCAACGCCTGTCTGCAAAGCTAAAGTTGCGTAGGTATGCCGAAGATCGTGGAATCTGAGTTCCGGTATGCCGATCTGTGCAGCGATCTTTTTAAATTGATCATATACCACATAGATCGTCAGCGGCCTGCCCAGCTCATTAGTAAACACGAATCCCTCCGGGTTATTCCAGCTCGTGCCGGCCAACAGCTTATGCTGGGCTTGCCGCCTTCTGATACGAAGCAACAAATCCATTACCGATTTAGACGGCGTAAACGTCCTTGCCTTTTTTGTCTTAAGCTTGGTGAACCTGTACTTCTTCCCCGTCTTTCTCGGGCGCACATACTGGCGATACAGATGGATCGTCACTTCATCGAAGTCAATACAGTCCCAAGTTAAACCGATCAATTCGCTCTCCCGCACGCCAGTAAACAAATCAAAGTAGTACACGTCCTCATATTTGTGTCCGGCAATGGTTTTCAAGAATAACGGGACTTCGTTATCTTTTAAAGGCCGCATTTCCTTTGGGGGTTCTTCGTAGTCCGGCACTTTGATCTGCTTCGTGCAGGGATTTCTTTTTATCTTTTTATCTTCTATCGCAGCATCCAGAGACTTATGCATGGCGATCCTGATATTGATTACGGTTTTCTCAGCCAATCCCTTCGCTTTCGCTTCTTTAAGAACCCGCTTCAAATCCGATGCCGTCAGTTCTTTTAGAAGCTTCTTTCCGATTACCGGCTCAATATGGTTCAAGGAATCTGCTCTATACTTGTTGGCCGTAGATGTTGCCACATCGTCAAGCCAATCCTCGCGCCATATTTTAAGCCAGTCCGCGTAAGTCATATTGGTTTCATCCAGATATTCTCCGTTGTCGATATCTGAAAGAGCTTCCCTTAGTTTCGATTTTACAGTTCCTTGGCTTCTGCCATATACCGAGTGTTGAACACCTTCAACACTATATCGCCCTTCCCAGCTTCCGTTAGCTCTTTTGCGGATGCTTCCTTCTCCGTTCGCACGTTTTGCCATTATGTTTTCTCCCTCCGGTACGCCTCCTGCCGCATCCATTCCATCAGCATATCCTGGTTTATCAAAACCCTTCTGCCCACATGAATCACGGGAAACCCGTCTTTTCTTGTAGTCTCATATGCTTTTGGCAAGGATATTCCAGGCAAGCCAGCCATGTCTTTTTCCGTAAGGGTGCGCGGCGAATCCTCAAACATCTGCGTTATTCCGCTGCCAAGGTTCATGGCACGGAGGATTTTCTGAACAGCCTATTCGGCTGCTTCTTCAGCAATTCTCCGTACCTCATTTTCAGTATAAACGGGTTTTACTAAGTTGTCAATTCTCATGTTGTCTCCTTATATATAGTACCTGTACGCCTCCTTATATATATTACCCCATATTATAATGGAAACAACGCAGACCATCTTTTTCATTCAGAGCCTTGCCAAAATACAAAAAAGGCGACAGATCAATTACGACCTGTCGCCGATTTTATTCTTCGGTTTGGTTGGAAACATGGGGAAGGATCATGCACGTTGCCTCGATAGCCCTGTCAACGATCATCTATATCTGCGGAGTTACCGCAATACTATCTTCAACCATAGCGTCTGCTACCAGTTTTTTGGCATACTCATTTCGATCTTCTTTTTCGAGAGAACCAAACTTCCATGCCTGCTCTGCCATTTCAGCACCTTTTACTGCAGCATGGTGTATATATCATCCCCCGCCAGGATGAACGAAACCGCGAAAGTGTGACGAAGATCGTGAAAGCGGATCCCCCCGCACACCAACTTTTTCAGCCAGCTTTTGCATGTTATGGAGCATGGTATTCTTCCCGTAGTGTTTCCCATATTCGTTAGTGAACACCAAACCGGGAAAATCCCCTTCATTCCAAAGATTGCCTGCCCGGAGCCGTTTTTCAGCCTGTACCCGCTTTTTTGTTGTGCCAGAAGCTTCATCACAGCAGGGGCAGGCTTTATTTTCGTATCTCATGCATTTTCGTTTCATCAAGATAATATTCAGCGTTCTTTGTGCGCTTTGGCTGATGGTCAATCCCATGTTGATGAAGCTCTGGTTCATGGGCGGCGGCGCTTGCCTGATACAGCATTTCGGGCAGGTCGATCCCCAATGTGTTGTGATCCTGGACGACATCAAGGCCACGGCCAAGGGGTATCAGCGGCTGGCAGCCAAGGCGCTGCGCAAACGGGGTGTTGTTTTTGAAGAATGAGAACCGCATCAGCTTCACGGTGCGGCTGAATCTGAACAATGACCGGCATCGTCTGGCCCTGGAAAAACTGCGGAGCAGTCCCGGTTCCTATACGGTGACCATCGTGGATGCGCTGACGAAGGAAGCAAATCTTTCCGCCGTTTTCCATGATTGCCAATGGGCTGAAAGCCCTCCTGCGGCAGGCGTTCCTGGAAGCGATGAGGGAGCTGCCGATCGCCATGCAGCCGATCATCGCTTCGGGGGGAATCGGTGGGCATGGAGAAATCGACGATTCGGATTTCGAGATTGCCGACGATTTCATGAGCGCCCTGGGCTGCTGAAGGTGATACCAAAGCGGCATCATGCGGCGCGAATCCACAAAAATGCGGTATCAAAACGATACCGTTTTTTGTGGCAAAAGCGGGATGCAAGGGGAAGGACCTTGCTCGGAATCCAAGGGTGAAACGCCTTGGGCCGGGTGCAGGGCG
>JAFUGB010000101.1 GCA_017469605.1 Clostridia bacterium | reverse complement strand
GGCACGCTGACCGTGATACGGGATATCGGCGTGGGCGAGCCCTATATTGGCAAAACGGCCCTTGTATCGTGAGAACTGGGCGAGGATTTTGCGGCATAGTATACCAATAGCGAGCAGACGCCTTCCATTGTATCCCTGGGCGCCATTGTGCATGAAGGCGCGGTGCTGTCCGCCGGCGGCGTGCTGGTGCAGGCCATGCCGGGCTGCAGCGCCAAAACGCTTGAAGCGCTGGACCTGCGGGCCATGCTGTTTTCCGGCATCAGCCGCGATCTGTTTGAGGATCCTCTGGATGTGCTGGCGGAGCGCTGGTTCCATGACCTGGATCCTGTAACGCTGGGCCGGCAGCCCATCCGGTATTACTGCGGATGCAGCTGGGAAAAGGCCCGGGCTATGCTTAAATCGGTGGGCCCGAAGCAACTGCTGGAGATCCTGGAGCAGGACCATGGCGCCGAAATGACCTGCCATTTCTGCCACACCCGGCATACCTTCACCGAACAGGATATCAAAGCGCTGCTGGGCAGCGATATGCATTGATTGGACGAAAAGGAGGCGCTATGCCCGATATCATTCCCCTGGATATGCCCGCCGCTTATTGGCGGGGCAAGGCGCAGCAGGCCCGGCGGGTCGGCAATCCGCGGGAGGCAGTCCGCCTGTACCGGGCCGCTTTGCGCAAGCAGGCCGACAACGCTATCCGACGGGAGCTGGCGGAGGTTTTCGGGGATATGCGCTGCCTGTCGGCCAGCGATCGGCTGTATCTGGAAAACCTGGCCCGGGATACCTCCGATGCCGATAGCCTGTACGGCCTGGCCCGGAATCGCTCCCTGGCGGGGGATGAAAGCGGCATGGCCGACCTGTTGGATCTGTTCCTGCGGCTTTCGCCCTGCGGTGAGCAGGCTGACCGGGCGCGGGATATCCTGTGGCAAATGCCCAGGGAAACAAAGCCGGCGCCCCGAAAAAGCCGGGCCATCGCCCGGTTTCATCAGGCGATGGACGCCCAAAGCCAGCCCGGGCGCAGCCTGCGGCGCGCGCGGCAATCCTGGAGCCGGGGCAAAACCCCCGAGACGGCGCGGCTGCTGTGCCAATTATACCTGAGCCTGGGACGGAAGGAGCAGGCGATGAAATACGCCTCCATCGCCTGTGACCTGGCGCCGGAGGATATGATTGCCAGGCAGCTGCTGGCCGTCGCCCTGCTGGCAAATGACATGCCCCATGCCAGCCGTCAGGCGCTGAAGCAAGCGGCCAAGCTGTGCAAAAGCATAGATCAACTGCCGGTTTTCTGCGGATGCGCCGCTTACCTGCAGCAGGGCAACCTGGCAGCCGAGCTGGTACAGGAATGGCTGGCCCAATATCCGGACAGCGCCGACCTGATGCTGCTGCTGGCTTCGGTGCTCTGGGATATGCCGGGCCAGGAAGAACGGGCCAAAGCGCTGATCCGGGAAGCCCAGGCGCTGGATGAAAGCAATCCGCTGGCCGAGTTCATGGTGGAAGGCAGGGACCATCATCCCGCTGAGCAGGTATCTCAGGTGATGCGGCAATTGCAGCGCATCAATGAGGCCATTACCGACGGTCCCCCGGAGGAAATGGATCAGCGGCTGCATCAGGAGCTGGTGCGGACCATGCGCCTGCCCATTCCCGGCATGCTGGAAACGGTGGTGACCCTGTTCATGAAAAACGAGGATATGCTGGGACTGCGCATGGTAATGGCCGAAAACGAGCTGCCCGCCATGCTTTACGGCGTGATCCTCAGCTATTTCCAGGAAATGAAGGCGCCGCTGCCCTGCTTCGCGCGGGTAAACGGACGGCTCATGCTGCTTCCCCAGAAGCCTCGTCCTCCCTATGACGCCGACCTGCACGCGCTGATCCATACCCTGCTGCACGGCCTGCCGGACGCTGTCCCTCTGGATCTGGTGGTGCGCGAGGTGCCGGCCCTTTGGCAGCGTTTGCCCCTGAGCGCCCGCCGCCACTGCGCCCAAAGCCGGGACCGGCTTTGGCCCACGGCCTTTACGGCCTACCTGCTGCTGCGCGCGGGCAAGGCGGACAAAGCCAGGGAGCGGTTCAGCGACTGCAAATGTCCCCGGCGCGCCAGGCGCGCCTTTATGCAATTGGTACGAAGGAGCAAGAAACCGTATGAAGTGCATCGATTTTGATAAAGCCTTTTCGCTCTTTGCCATGAAATGGTTCAAGGATCACGGCAAGGAGTATAAAAATTATGATGAAATGGAAGCCGCCATGCCTGATGTGTATGCGAGCTTCCTGGATACCCCGGCCGATTTCCTGGCGCATTTCAAGCCCGGCGAATATTTTGAGCAGTGGGATGACGCCAAGGTGCTGATCGACTGGATGGAGGATTATTTCAAGCAGCGGGTGCCCGTGCCCGATATGCTGCTCAACCGCATCGCCTCCCTGGGCGAGCCCGCCGAAAAGCGCCTTTACGCCCTTTTGCAGAAGGAACGCACGCCGCAGGAAGCGCGGATGACGGCTGTTTCACTGCTGGGCGAGCTGGGCAGCACGCTGCCCATGCAGCTGTATATCAGCTGGCAATTGCGGCGGGAGCCGGAGGACGAGCTCTGTGACGCCGCCTGCGAGGCGCTGGCGCAGATGGGCGAGGAAGCCATTGATCCCATGCTGGCATTCCTGGCCGACGCCAACGACGCGGGCAAAGAGGCGCTGTGCTCGGTGCTGTCCTATTATCCCGAAACAGCTGAAAAGGTGCTGCCGGAGCTTCTGCGCCTGATCCGCAAGCCCGATGCCAATGTGGCTGTATTGGCGGGCTATCTGGGGCGCCTGGGCGATGAAAGGGCCCTTGAAACGCTGATCGATCTGGCGCTGGATGAGGACCTGACATACCTGAACTATATCGAATTGCGCTCGGCCATTGAGCAGCTGGGCGGCGACGCCCCAGAGCGGGAATTTGATGAAAGCGATCCCGAGTACGAGGCCATGTCCCGGCTGCAGATGCCCTGGCAAAAACAGGGCCGGCAGGAGGAAGACGACGCGGCGGAGGAACGCCCGCTGGATGGAGACTATCTGCAATGATCTGTGAACGCTGCGGCACACAATCGGATAACAGCGCCCGGATTTGTCCGCATTGCGGAGCGCCGCTGCGTGCCTATACGGGTACGGGCAGCGTGGCCGATATGCGGCAGGGACGCAGCCATGAACCGCCGCCGGTTTACGGCAGCAAGGCGGACCGGCCCTCCCGGGAAGCGCGCTACAGCAGGAACGGCGGATGGCCGGAAAACCGCCGCGGCGTGCCCGGGCCTGAGGACGGGCAGAGCAAAAACCGGGTGCGCAGCCATGACGCGCCGCCCCGAAAGGTGACGCGCCGCGGAGTCAATCGCGCCATGCTGATCACTGTGCTGGCGGCGCTTTTGCTGG
>JAFUGB010000100.1 GCA_017469605.1 Clostridia bacterium | reverse complement strand
TATTTGAAGTTCCGCCGGGATTGGCCCAAGATCGTTACCTATATCCAGCGGGTTTCCCAAAAGGAGAGCGATCTCAGGGCCCGGGGCAGCATGACCGCCAAGGGAGAGCACGGCAGCCGGGTCAATGCCCCGGTGCAGGCGCTTGAGGAAATGGAAGGGCTGGGGTTGATCCGTGACCTGCGGATCAATGAAGACGAAGTGGCCTTTGCGTTTGCCGACGCGCAGGTTCGGGCCTGGCTGCGGGATGTGGGAAGCGCTTTGGAGCTTTATATCTATAAGGCTTGCCTGGACCTGGGCGCCTTCCATGATGTGCGCACCAGCGCGGTGGTGGACTGGCAGGGGGAGAAGCCCAGCAAAGACAGCGTGACCAATGAATTGGACGTGATGGCCACGGCGGGTGTGCTGCCGGTGTTCATCAGCTGCAAAACCTGCGACGTGAAGACCGAGGCCCTTAATGAACTGGCCGTCCTGCGGGACCGTTTCGGGGGGCAGGGGGCCCGTGCGGCCATCGTTACCGCGGAGCGCGGCCGGAGCCCCATGCGTCACCGGGCCATGGAGCTGGGGATCGATGTGATCGATCTGGATGACCTGGGAAAGCGGCAGGTGCTGCGGGAAAGGCTTCGCGCGCTGCTGCGGTAAAAGAAAACGCCGTGATTTCTATGGAAAAAAGGGGAGGATATCCCGCTTGAAACGAGAAATAATGATAACATTACCAATAAGGAGGAGATTCCCATGGCTGACCGCATCGTGCTCAATCCCATTTCCTATCATGGCCACGGTGCCATTGAAAACATCGTGCCCGAACTGACCAACCGGGGCTATAAAAAAGCTTTTGTCGCCACCGACCCCGACCTGCTGAAATTCGGCGTCACCAAGAAAGTGACAGCCCTCTTGGAGAAAGCAGGCTTCGCCTATGAAGTGTACAGCGACATCAAGCCCAACCCCACCATCGAAAACGTGCAGACCGGCGTGGTGGCTTTTAAGAAAGCAAAAGCCGACTGCATCGTGGCCGTGGGCGGCGGCAGCGCCATGGATACCAGCAAGGCCATCGGCATCATCATCAACAATCCCGAGTTCGCCGACGTGCGGTCCCTGGAGGGCGTGGCTCCCACTAAGAGGCACGCCGTGTTCACCATTGCCATTCCCACCACCGCCGGTACCGCCGCAGAAGTTACCATCAACTACGTGATCACCGACGTGGAAAAGAAGCGCAAGTTCGTCTGCGTGGACGTGAACGATATTCCCGAGATTGCCGTGGTCGATCCCGACATGATGGCCACCATGCCCAAGGGCCTCACTGCCGCCACCGGCATGGACGCCCTGACCCACGCCATCGAGGGCTATATCACCAAGGGCCACTGCGCCATCAGCGATATGTTCCACCTGGAAGCCATCAAGCTCATTAGCCATAACCTGCGCCAGGCGGTGCAGAACGATCCCGACGGCCGCGAGGGCATGGCCCTGGGCCAGTACATCGCGGGCATGGGCTTTAGCAACGTGGGCCTGGGCATCGTGCACAGCATGGCCCACGGCCTCTCCGCCCTCTATGATACGCCCCACGGCGTGGCCTGCGCCATCCTGCTGCCCTGCGGCCTGGAGTACAATGCCCCCGTGGCGGGCAAACGCTACCGCGCCATCGGTAAAGCCATGGGCGTGGACGGCATCGACTTGATGGATGATGAAGCCGCCGCCAACGCCACCATCGCCGCCGTGAAGCAGCTCTCCGCTGACGTGGGCATTCCCGCCGACCTCAAGGGCATCCTGAAGGAGGAGGATGTGGATTTCCTGTCCGATTCTGCCTACGCCGACGCCTGCCGCCCCGGCAATCCCCGGGATACCAGCGTAGAGGAAATCAAGGCGCTGTACCGCAGCATGATGTAATGGGACAAACCGCTTAAATATATTGGGCCTGGTCTGGAATCAGAACCAGGACGGCAGGGACTGCCGCCAAGCGAGCTCCCGGGCATAAGGAAAACAGGCGGCCAGCCGGGAAAATGAACTTGTTCATTTTCCGGACTGTCCGCCTGCTTTTTCCTGTGCGCTTCGCGTTACGATCCCAGATACGCCTTCTGTACGGCTTCGTTATGCAGCAGATTCTCCGCGGGCCCCTGCAATGTGATCTTGCCGGTCTCCATAACGTAGGCGCGGTCGGCCACCTGCAGGGCCATTTGGGCGTTTTGCTCCACCAGCAGGATGGTGGTGCCGGCCTGGTGCAATTCGGTAATGATGGAGAAGATCTGTTCCACCAGGATGGGTGCCAGGCCCATGCTGGGCTCGTCCAGCATCAGCAGGCTGGGTTTGCTCATGAGGGCCCGGGCCATGGCCAACATCTGCTGCTCGCCGCCGGAAAGCGTGCCGGCGATCTGCTTTTCGCGTTCCTTCAGGCGGGGGAAACGCTGGAACATTTCGTCCAGCGAAGCGGCAATTTCACTGTTGGGCCGGGTATAGGAGCCCATTTCCAGGTTCTCGCGCACCGTCATCTGCTGGAAAATGCGGCGGCCCTCGGGGCACAGGCTCAGGCCCTTGGGCACGATGCGGGAAGCGCCCAGGCCGTTCAGCATCACGCCGCTGAGCTCCACCGTGCCCTGGCGGGGCTTGAGCAGGCCGGCAATGGTGTTCAGCGTGGTGCTCTTTCCCGCGCCGTTGGCGCCGATCAGCGTCACGATCTCATTGTTATAAACCTCCAGGCTGATGCCCTTGATGGCGTGAATGGCACCGTAGAAAACATGCAGATCACTGACCCGCAGCAGCGGGGCTTTTTTTGCGCTCTCGCTCATGCCTGCCCCTCCTTCTTTTTGCCCAGATAGGCTTCAATCACCACGGGATTGGCCTGAATCTCATCGGCGGTGCCTTTGGCGATCACCTTGCCAAAGTTCAGCACGCAGATGCCTTCGCATACGCCCATGACCAGGCTCATGTCATGCTCAATCAGCAGTATGGCGATCTGGAACTGGTCGCGGATCTTGGCGATGTTTTCCATGAGCTCTTCGGTTTCATGGGGGTTCATGCCGGCGGCCGGCTCGTCCAGCAGCAAAAGGCTGGGCGCCGTGGCCAGGGCGCGAACGATTTCAAGTCGCCGCTGCGCGCCGTAGGGCAAGGAGCCGGCCTGCTCGTCGGCCAGCTTTTCCATATCAAAGATGTGCAGCAGCTCCAGTGCCCGCTCATGCTGCTTTTTTTCCTGCTTCCAGTACCGCGGAAGGCGCAGGATGCCGCTGAACATATCATACTTGATCTGGTTATGCAGGCCGATACGCACGTTTTCCTCCACCGTCATCTGATCAAACAGGCGGATATTCTGGAACGTGCGGGCAATGCCCAGCTTGCTGGCCTGCACGATGCTCATGCCGTGCAGGTCAATGCCGTTGAGCAGCACAGCGCCGCTGGTGGGCTCGTATACCTTGGTAAGCAGATTGAATACCGTGGTTTTTCCTGCGCCGTTGGGGCCGATCAGCCCGGCGATCTCGGTTTTGCCGATGGTCAGGTTAAAATCGTCCACAGCCTTCAGGCCGCCAAACTCAATGCCCAGGTGCCTTGCTTCCAGCACGGGGATCCGGTGGACATCCCGCTCGGGCACGATGGCATAGGTGGGCATGGGCACCATTTTGGTGGTGGAACGCCGTTTGCCGTGCTCTGTCATTGGGCCGCGCCTCCTTTCTCCGGTTCATCCGCCGATTTTCCGCGAAGCAGATTGCCAATCCGCGTGATTACGGCCCGTATGGCCGGGCTGTTGGTGGCCAGCATGACCAGGATCAGCACGATGGCGTAGATCAGCATGCGGTAATCCGCGAACGCGCGCAGCAGCTCGGGCAGCACGGTCAGCAGCGCCGCGGCGATGATGGAGCCCCAGATGTTGCCGATGCCGCCCAGCACGACGAACACCAGCACCAGGATCGAGGTGTCGAACTTGAACTTCGACGCCGCGACGGTAGAGAAGTTCATGCCGTACAGCGCGCCGGCCATGCCCGCCAGCACCGCGGCGGTGACGAAGGCCATCATCTTGTACTTGGTGACGTTGATGCCCAGGGCCTCGGCGGCGATGCGGTTATCCCGGGCGGCCATGATGGCGCGGCCCGAGCGGCTGTTGATTAGGTTCAGCACCACCAGCAGCGTGAAGATGATCAGCGCG
>JAFUGB010000099.1 GCA_017469605.1 Clostridia bacterium | reverse complement strand
TTGTTCTGGGGCTTTGATATCGGCGGATTTGCCGGAGCGTTGCCCAGCGCAGAATTATATCTGCGCGCCACAGCCCTTGCTTGCTTCTGTCCCATCATGCAATGGCATGCCGAACCGCGTAGCGGGCAATTTTACGCCACCCACGCAGATGGGTTCATCAATGATCGCAGCCCCTGGAACCTGGCGGAAAAGCTGAACGATCCCAGCATTTTGGAAATCAGCGTGATATTCGCAAAGCTTCGGAAGACACTGCAGCCGTATCTGGTACAGGAGGCTGCCTATTGTGCGGAGAATGGGCGGCCCATGACGGCGCATCTTTGTTTGGATTTCCCCGATGATGAAAACGCCTGCGCCTGTGAGGATCAATACATGTTAGGCCGCAGTCTGCTTGTCTGCCCCATCGTGGAGGAGGGTGCCACGAGCCGTCAGGTCTGGCTGCCCACGGGCATTTGGAGACATTATTTCACGAAGGAGACCTTTTTAGGCGGACAGTATAAGGATTTCTCCTGTCCGCTTCATCAAATGATCGTGTTGGAAAGGGTGAGGATGGATGAAGCCTGAGATCCATGCATGGCGTATCGAAGCGGACAGCCCGGTCACAGACTACACGGAAAGCATTTTTTCCGTTGGGAATGGGTATCTGGGTGTGCGCGGCTTTGATTTGCAGACGCCCAAAGCCAGAAAAGAAGAGCATGCCCTATTTCGGGCCGGCTTCTTTGAGCCGGTAAAGCCCGGCATCACCGATATGGTGCAGCTGCCGGACGTTCTGGGTTTGACCGTTAAGGGCTGTGAGCCGGTTTCCTTCCATCATACGCTGGATCTCAGGCGGGGCATTTACGCTCAAAGCTGGCAGGATCAGGATTTATCCGTAACCGTGCAGCGGATGGCCAGCATGGCGGAGCCTCAGCTGCTGTGCGTTCGGATGACGCTGACCGCTTTGGCCGACCGTTCCGTCATCATCCATCCGCAGCTGAACGACAACGTGGCCAATCTTCCGGTGCATGACGACCAAATGGTGGATGAAACCGAAACGGTAACGTTGCTGAAAACGGTGGAAAAGACGGAAAACGCTTTGATCATGCAGGCTGTACATTCCAACCGCAAAATATCCTTCTTCCAGCAGGTGTTTAGCGACGGCAAGCCGATTTCAAACGGCCGCATTGAAATCTCGCTTCAGGCAGGGAAAACTGTGCTGGTCGAAAAACGCGTGCGAGTGCTGCTGGACGGTGAAGCGCCAGTTGACCCATTGAGCAATCCCTGGCAAGCCCATGCCGATGCCTGGGCTGCACTGTGGCGGGATTGCGATATCGTGCTGGAGGCCGATGAAGAATTCCAGGGAGCGCTGCGGTGGAATATCTTCCAGCTGCTGTGCAGCAACGCCGCTGATGATCCGAGGGTTTCCATCGGCGCAAGAGGCTTGACCCACGGGCGTTATAAAGGGAATACTTTCTGGGACACCGATATATTCCTGTTGCCCTTCTTTTGCTGGCATCGCCCCAAAGCAGCTGTCAATCTGATGCAGTATCGCATCCGTCATCTGCCGCAGGCAAGGGCATTGGCAAAAAAGCAAAATCTTGCCGGGGCACGTTACCCCTGGATGTGCTCCTATGATGGAGATGAGCAATGCGAAAGCTGGGATATAGGCTTATGTGAAGTCCATATCACGGCGGACGTGGCGTATGCATTGAAACGCACACTGGATATTACAGGCACAGAGATGACGGATGACATGAGGCTTCTGTTCCTGGAAACCGCCCGTTACTGGAAAAGCCGTTTTTCCTGGGAAGAAGGAAAAGGACAATATTCTTCCTTCTTTGTCAAAGGGCCGGATGAATATTGCGGCGCAGCCGTCAATAACACCTACACAAATTATCTGGCCATGCAGAATGTGGAGCTGGCTTTGCAATATGCGTCCAGCTTGATGGACGATCGAGAAAAGAAGGAGCTTCGTTTCTTTGCCGATCATATTGCGCTGCTGTACGATCCAGAGCGCAGCCTGTATTTACAGGACGAATTATTTGACCGTTTGGAGCCTCTACCGCGCAATCATGATGCTGGGGAACCTTTATATCGCACCATCTGTTTTGACCGGATGCAGCGGTACAAAGCGCTGAAGCAAGCCGATCTGATACAGATGATGGTCATGTTCCCGGATCGGTTTTCTGAAAAAGAAAAGATGGCTGTTTGGCAGACCTATGAACCCCTGACCGTCCATGACAGCAGCCTGAGCTTCGGTGTGCATGCGCTTCTTGCTTTCCAACTGGGCTTGCAGGAAAAGGCATGGGATTATTTCAGTAAGGCACTGTTTTTCGATCTCAAGGATGAGCTCAGGAACACGGGTCGGGAAGGCGTCCACATGGCGTCGCTGGGCGCAGCCTGGCAAGCGCTGGTCTATGGGGCGCTGGGGGTATGGACAGACGGGGAAAGGCTTTGTACCGCTCCTCATTTGCCAAAGGCCATCCGCTCTGTCTCTCTTCCGCTGTGGTTCAAGGG
>JAFUGB010000098.1 GCA_017469605.1 Clostridia bacterium | reverse complement strand
GGTCCTCTCCATGCCGCACATGCCGCCGTACTTGCCGGCGTTGGCGGGAGAGCTCCATGTGGCGTAGAGGTGAATCTTCGCGTGATCTTGGACGGCCTCAATCTTGTTTTTGAAGCCCTCCACAGAGGTGAAGAAGCGTTCAGGTTCATCCAGCGGACCGGTGCTCAAATCAGAGAGGACGATGTGGTCATACTGTTCGTGGCTGAGCAGGTAATCAATCTGCGCGCCCGCGTTGTCACCCTCGGCCAGGCGGTCGTTCAGCACACCGCCGCCAACGGTCACGATGGTGGTCTCCACATAATAGCCCAATTCCTCAGCCATCTCGTCAAAGAGACGCCCCACACCGCCGGTAAAGGACTCGCTGGTGCCCATCTGGTAGGTGAAGCTGTTGCCGATGAACAGTACCTTGATCTTTTCCCAAGCAGTGGGATTGCCGTTCTCGTCAAAGTGCCAGTACTGGGTGCCGTCGTCCGGCGTCACCATGGTCTCGATGGCAGGAGAAGTCTCACGGGAGTAAGACACCCACCATACATCATGGGTTTCGGGGACGGTTTGGGAGTATACACCCCATTCTTTGGACAGTTCAGCGATCTTCGCCTCCTCGGCAAGGCCGACAGCGGTCATCGCTGTGAGGACTATCACCAACGCAAGTGCCCACGTCAGCAGTTTTCTTGTAATACGCATTTCCTGTTTCCTCCTTGATGCAGTTGTTCGGTTTTTTCTTTTCAGTTCTTCTCGATGTTGGGAACAAGATTTGCAAGGCCTTTCAAGCCCGGCGTAAGATGCTGTATCAGTTTCGCTTCACCACACCCTTTCGTCATGTGATATTTGGTAGAAATAAAGACTAATTGTATTATATGGAGATTCCTTTCCAGGATCAATCCTTATGTAACTAAAAATAATAAAGTAAAAAAAGAAAATGCGGCGCATGCTGAACAGAAGCGTGTTCAAGGCGCCACATTAGGCATATGAAATACGAAGGTGGTATACGAAACCTTAACGAAAGCGTTCTATCTCATCGTTTTTCCCCGCCCTGGCTTAGCGCCATCCCGGTCAATGTAACGCCGTTGCGCTTCCCTTTATTCCGCATTGCCAGGACAAAAATCCTCGATGATGTTGTACTTTTTTCAATCAGGTTTTATTTTTGGACTGCTTGAGTACATACATCAAGGAAGGGCGGCCGCCGGTTTCATAGCATACCCGGGCGTCCAGCTGATTGGCCTTCACCAGGTAATTCAGGTAACGGCGCACGGTGACGCTGGAAAGGTTGATTGTTTTGGACAGCGATTCGCAGGAATGGGAAGCCTCCGGGTTGGCGTGCAGGAAATCCAGGATCGTAGTGAGGGTGCCTTGCTGCAAGCCCTTGGGCAGATCATCCTCCCGGTATTGCTGTACGGTGGCGACGCCCACCATGCGATCCAAATCCTCCTGTCTGAGCGCGTGCCGGCTGCCGGCAAGGGCCTTGCGGCGCAAATATTTTTCAATGGCCTGGTTGAAGCGCTCCATGGAAAAGGGCTTCACCAAATAATCCACCACGCCGCTGCGCAGCATCCGATTTACATGCTCGATATCGTTGGCGGCGATTACCATGATAAAATCTGTGGCGACACCCAAGGAGCGGCACCTTTCCACCAGCAAATCCCCTGACAATCCAGGCATGGTGATATCCACCAAGGCCAGATCAACCGGGGATTTTTGCATGGATTCCAGCGCCTGCAAACCATTGGAGAAAACGCCTGCAATCTCCACGCTGTCAAAAAGCGACAGATACCGCCGATTAATTTCGGCAACCATGGGATCATCCTCAATAATAATGGCCCGGATCATCGTTTTTCCCTCCGCTTCCTGAGAAAAAAGGAAATGCTGGTTCCCTCGCCTTCGCGACTGTCTATGGAGATTTCGCCCTCCGCGTCGCAGATAATCCGCTGCACCGCTGCCAGCCCATTGCCATGTCCTGACCCCTTTGTGGTATATCCGCGCGCAAAGATGCGGTCAACCTGGTCATCGGGAATGCCGGGGCCATTGTCATCCACGGTGATCACCAGCGCCTGGGCATCCTCATGAATCATCACGTCGATCTGTCCATCCTCCTCTTCGAAGGAGACCCGCGTGCTGTCAATGGCCTCGATGCTGTTTTCGATGGTATTGCCCAGCACGGTAATGAGGGAATCGGTGGAAAGGAAGGTGCTGTGATGGGGAAGAAAGCTGTTGGGGGATAGGTTGATTTCGATACCCAGCTCATGCCCGTGGGCCATTTTGCCCAGCAGCATGGCGGCCACGGTGCGGTTTTCGATCTGGCGCACGATGCCCTGGGATACGCCGTTTTCGTGATCGCTCAAGCGGGTGATGTAATCCTTCGCCGCGTCGATTTCGCCCACCTGCAAAAGACCCAGGATCACATGCAGCTTATTCATAAATTCGTGCTGGTTGGCGCGCAGGGATTCAATGAAGTGATTAACGCCCGTCAATTCCTTCGCCAGTTCCTGCATGCGCGTTTCATCATGCAATACGGCCACTGCGCCAACGCACTTGTCTTTTGATAGGATCGGCAAGTATTCGCAGATCAGGTGAAAGCCGTTCAGCGTAATTTCATCCGGGCCGCTTTCTTTTCCGGTGCGGATTGTTTGCTTCAGGGGAAGCTTCAACACGGACTGCTTAATTTTTTCGCCCACCAGGGTTTGCGCATCGCTGTCCAGGAAACGACATGCGGCGGCATTGCTAAGCAGCACGCTGCCTTCCACATCCACGGCCAGTAGCCCCTCATCCAGCGATTCAAACACATCCTCCCGTTCGGCAAGGATCTTCGCGATCTGCTCCGGCTCGTAGCCCATCAGCACTTTTCTAATCCAGTTGGCGATGCCGATGGCCAGCGTAATACAGGGAATCAGCAGGATCGCTACCAGCGAAACCAACGTGCGGATGATATGCCGTTCCTGGGCCTGCACACGGCTGATCAGCGAGCTGGCCATCACAAAGCCGATCTGCTCCCCATCCGAATTTATAATAGGTACAAAGTAACGCAGCTGTAAACCCAATGTCCCCGTCGCAGTGGAAGCATAGCTTTCACCCTGATAGACACGGCCTTCATCCCCGCCCACAAAATGCCGGCCGATCATGGCCTTGTTGTTATGATATACCCGGATTCCCTGCATATCGGCAATGGAAATCACATCAATGCTGTTATTGTCCGCCAGAATGGTATCCAGATAAGCGGAGGTAGTATCCGCCATTTTCCCCCGGTTCAAGCCATCCGCCACGTTTTCATCGCCGGAAAGCATAAAAGCGACGGTAT
>JAFUGB010000097.1 GCA_017469605.1 Clostridia bacterium | reverse complement strand
TTCATTTTCTTCGGGGGCATCGACTTTGTCGATGCCCAATGGGCTGCCCCCATGGGACAGCCCTCTTGCGATACGGTTTTTTATTCCGCGATTGCGGCCTTTACAGCGTCGATGATGGCGTTGCTGGTGTAGGTGGCGCCGGACACGATGTCCACGTCGGCGGAGTTGGCGGCCACGATGGCGGCGGGGATCTGCTCCAGCGCGCCGTCGGCCACGCCGGCGGTTTCATTCTGGGCGATGATCTCCACGTTGGTAATGGTTTCGCCGTCCAGGGTCACGCGCACGAATACCATGCCGTTATTGCCCTTGGCGTAGGCGGCCTTCTGGTTGTCGGCCAGTTCGATGGTGGCCAGAAAGGCGGCGTTCTGATCCTCCACATATGCGCCATCGGGGATTTCCTCACCCTCCAGGATGTAGGAACCGTCGGCCTTGGCGCCGATCAGCCTTTTGCCCTGGGAGTTGATCAGATCGCCGGTGGCGGAGATCCACCAATCCAGGTTCTGGTTCAGGCGATAGGCCCAGCTGGGCAGCATGGAAGCGGCCATGTTGAGGGCGATGACTTCGCCGTTGCCGTCCAAATCCAGCATGCCGTCGTGGTCGATATCGATGGCGTTGACCTTGCCGCTGGACTGTTCAAAGTCAAAGCCCAGCTCCTGCTTGTTGTTGATGACCTGCAGCACGTTGAAATGCATGTAGTAGCAAACGCCGGTGCAGGCTTCAATGACGTCGGGATCGCTGTTGCACAGCTCAATATAGGCAGCGCGCTCTTCGTCGGTAGTCAGGTTCAGCGCGGCGGCCTCGCCGGTGGCGCAGCCCCAATACTGGGGAATGGAGAGGAAGGTGTTATGGCCCTCGGCGCCGTCCCAGTTTTCCAGCATGGCCCAGCGGCCGGCCAGCAGCCAGGTGGAGGTGGTGGGCAGTTCACCGTTGTAGTATTCTTCGGGAGAGCAGAAGCGGGGCACATAATGGTCCAGCTCCACTTCCACCATCAGGATGTTGCGGTATTCCCAGGCGGCGTCCACATCGTATTTGTTGATGGCGGAACCGTCGATATACAGCGAGCCGCGGCCGTTGCGGATGAAGTTGTCCACGGTCTGGCCGGGGGACATCACGCAGATCATCTGATACTTATCGGACTTCTGGTAGCCCTGGCATTCATTGTTTTCCAGCACCAGGTCGGTATTGGGAGCGATGCAGGCCCAATAGGAGCCCACGGAGCTGTTGATGGAGCCGTTGGGGTTGGTGGTCAGCCAGTTGACCGAACGGGTCAGCGGATCATAATAGGGACCGCGATAGACGCGCCCGTTGACCGGAGAACGCCACTCGGTGTCAAAGCCGGTTTCGGGATACTTGGTGAAGTTGCCGTAGTAGGGCGTGCCGCGGTTGATATACCAGTAATGGGAGGAATCCACCAGGAATTGCATGGCAGCGGTGAACTGATCGCCGTCCAGCAGCTCTTTGGAAGATACGTCGGTGGCGTGGGTGTAGGTGTCGGGCAGATCACTCATGGCGCCTTCAGCCGCGGCCAGGGCGCAGGAGCAGATCATGACCAGGGCCATGAGGGCGGCCAGGATGCTGTTCTTTTTGAACACGGGGCAGTCTCCTTTCAATTGTTGGGGTAAAATAAACCGATATTCCGATATCGATCATTTTAATCATAGCACAGCGTTTCGCGGGTGTCAACGTATACCTGTTCACAATATTGACCTGTTCTGCCGGGCTTTTGCCGCGTATTGATTCAAGGGCGAAAGGTTTCATTTGCCATTTATCCGGCTGTCTGCTATACTGTTGCATACAGCTAACCGTTTCCTGCAAATTTGGGGCGCGGGGCCCTGATCACAATAAAGGAGGCATGATGCCATGAAACGCCTGATTTTTTTGCTGCTCCTCACCGCCGCCGCGCTTTGCTTTGCTTCCGGCGCGCTGGCGCAGACCAGGATCATGGTGGTATCCGATACCCATTACCTTTCCCATGCCCTGTATGAAAAGGATAATCCCTATTTTACAAAGGTGGTTTCCACCGGCGCGGGAAAGGCCACCATGTATTCCGACGAGCTGCTGGACGCCCTGCTGGCCGAGGCGCGGCACCAGCGGCCCGACCTGCTGCTGATCACCGGCGATATCACCTTCAACGGCGAGGCCGCCAGCCATGCCGACCTGGCCGAAGCCATGCGCGCCCTGCAGCGGGAGGGAATCCGGGTGGCCGTGATCCCCGGCAACCACGATATCAATAACCGGAACGCCGTGCGCTTTACCGAAACGGGCATCGAGTGGGTGGACAACGTGGACAGCGCCGCCTTTGGGAAAATCTGGCAGGGCATGCTGGCCGATGAATTGCCCGGCCCGGGCTTCAGCGGGGTATTGAAGCTGAACGGCCAGGTGTGGCTGGCGCTGGGCGATTACAGCGTATACGAGGACCACCAGGAAAGCCACGGCGTGGCCACCGGGGAGCACGAGCGCTGGATGGCCGGCGTTCTGGATGCGGCGGCGGGGACCGGGGCCGCCGTCATTTCCGCCAGCCACCAGCCGCTTCTGTCGCATACCGACTTTTCCTCCCATACCTTCCGGGTGATCCAGGGCGATAAGATTGCCGATCTGCTGGACGGCGCGGGCATGCAGCTGAACCTGTGCGGCCACATGCACATTCAGCACATCCTGCGCAGGGGACAATTTGCCGATATTATCACGGGCGCGTGGTGCACCACGCCCCACCGGTACGGCATCGCCACCCTGTGGGATGACGGGACGATTTCCTCTGACGCCTACGCCGTCTGCGATGAGCACCTGCCGCAGGGGCTGGGCGAAACCATCCGCCAGTATTTTCTGGATACCATCATGAAGGGCGAGCGCGTGGAGCTGATGGCCATGGGCGTTTTTGACCAGAAGCTGCTGGACATGTCCCGTTTTGCCGCCAGGGTCAACGAGTATTATTACGCGGGCACGCTGGCGGAGCATCCCGAGGTGTTGACCGATCCCGCCCGGGCGCTGTGGGAGCCCTACGAGCGCGGAAGCACCTTTGCCCACTATCTTCTGCTGATCCTGCGGGAGGAGATCTCCGATGCCCTGCACTGGAGCAGCGGACAATAAAGCGGGCGCGGCCAAAGAAGGGGCTGGATGGGGACCGCGGAGGTCCTCAACCAGCCCCTTTGCGTTGCGCTACTGTTGGTTCAGCGAAAGCCCTGCCCGGTCCATGAGGATCACCATGAGGGGGATCAGGACCAATTGCAGGAGGATGCCGGGAATGGCGCCGGTAACGGCCCCGGCCAGGAACATGGCCCAGGTGAAGGCGCTGCCCGTCAGGCCCGAAAGCGCCAGCCGCACCGCGCCCCAGACCAGGCGGCCCGCAAGCATGGAAATCAGCAGCACGGCATAGGTCACGGCGTTTTTCCGGGGCAGCTTCCGGTACAGGAAGCCCGCCAGCCCGCCGTAGGCCGCCAGCTCAAAGGCCATGGCCACGCCGGTGGGGAACAGCGGGGGCATGCCAAACAGCATCCCCCGCAGCAGCGGCGCGATAAAGCCCACCGCCGCCCCCCAGGGCCAGCCGCACATGAACCCGCACAGCAGCACCGGAATATGCATGGGGCACAGCATGGCGCCGATCTCGGGGATCTGGCCGGTGATGAAGGGCAGCACCTGGGCAATGGCCAGGTACAGCGCCGCGTAGGTCATCCTGCGTACCCGCAGCGCGGTGTTTTGGGTTTGACCGGGCATATTATCATGATCCTTCCTGTCCGTTGTAGTAATAGATGCCCGCCGGCATGCCTCCCACGGCCTCCTCGGCCAGCCGGCGCAGCGCTTCATCGGCATCGGTATCGGCAAAAAGCCCGGGATAGGCGGTTTGGGCAATGAGCAGCCGGGCGGCCGTTTGCAGGTGGGGCGCTTCCAGCAGCGCCTGGGACAGCAGCAGCACCCGTCCGCCCCGCACGGCGTCGATAGCGGCCCAGCCCTCCCGGGCCAGCAGGCTTTGGTAAAGGGCGCGGGCTGCCGTCTGTGAGGATACGCCGCCGCCCAGCACGCCGGGATCCACGATTTTTACGATCACGCCGGGATCCTTGCGGCAGATCCAGCTGTCGTCCACCCGCAGGTTTTGGGCCAGCAGCCGGGCCGAAACGTCATAAACCCCGGCGTCCAGCAGCAGCCCGTGCTCCGGGGAGGTTTTGTATACCGTTACATGGTCGTCCGCCGTTTCCCAATAGGCGTACAGGCGCTTGCACTCAAACAGCGAGTCCAGCCGGTCCCGCAAAAGCGCGTCATAGTAGGTTATGGCCGAATCGGCGGCCTCGGCTTCTTCGGATATCCCCAGGCGGTCGGATTGGGCCGCGGCCAGCGTGCGGAGGGCGGTATCGGCGGCGTTTTCATCCAACCGGGCGGCGCCGCTCAGGGCGTCAGCGTCCGGGTTTGGCGCGCCGCTGCCCTGGCCCGGGCCATGGAGCAGCCGCTCGGCGCCCGCCGCGATTTCCACCGGGGCGTTTTCGTCAAATTCCTTCCGCCGGGCGTCCGGGTTTTCCCGGGTGTTTTCGCCGGGCTCGGCGTTTTCGGCGTCAGTCGGTGCCGTTTCCCGGGCCGTGCCTTCCCAGGCGCCCGCCTGTTCGCTCCCCGGGACGTCCCCCGGGGATAGGCCCCCCTGCCCGCCGCGCCCGGTGCGCACGCGGCAGCCCGAAAGCGCCAGCGCCAGCAGCGCGATCAGCAAGGGCAGCATCAGGCGGTTCAATTTTATTCGCATAAACCCTCCAATCCATGGGCCAGCGCCAGCCGCAGCCTGTGCTGAAGATCGGCCCTGTTCCAAAGCAGCTGGCGCGTTTCCTCCAATAGATCCAGCGCCTGCCGCCGCTGGGGCTCGGCCAGGGGGTGGGCGCCGTAGGCGGCCTGCTCAAACAGCGCGGCGCAGGCATCAAAGCGCTGGGCATAGTCCCGGGGCAGGCCCGGGCAAAGGCTTTGGCCCCAGGCGCGATAGGGCAGGCCCCCATCACCGTACCCCATGATCTCCAGCTGGGCGGCCACCTGCTGGAAAATGGCGCATACCGCAGCGTTTACATCCGCCGATTGGAAGGCGCGCCGGTTTTCCAGCGCCCTTTTCCGGCGGGCATTGAGCGCCAGGAAGGGCAGGAAGGGCAGGATCACCACCGCCACGGCCAACAGCAAAAGCAGGACGATGCGCAGATAATCGATCCAGTGGGGCTTGGAAACCTGCTGCTCCTCCCGGGCGGCCAGGCGGTATTCCTGGAGCGGCCGGGCGGCCTGATCGCCCTCCAGCAGCGAGCGGACATGGGCGCGCCGTACCTCGGTTTGGCTTTCCGGTGCTTCCGGAAGGGCGCCCGCCGCGCCCTGGGCGGTTGGACTGAGCCAATCCCGCAGGCGCTCGGAGGCGCTTTCGGTGGCAGGGTCCACCCCGGGCCACAGCAGCAGGATCAGCGCCGCAACGGCCAATACCGCCGCTCCGGCCTGGAGCAGGCTTTGGCGGGCGCGGGGATTTCTTGCCGCCAGCAGCGCCAGCGCAGCATACAGCGGCACGCTGATCCAGCCGGGAAGGGCCAGGCCAAAGTACGCCTGGAAGGCGGTGCAGGCCGCCATGACGCCCAGGGGCAGCAGGCGGCTGCGGGACAGCACGGTCACGGCGGCCAGGGCGATCCCGGCGATGGCCAGCAAAGCCGCTGCCGCGGGGATCATGCGCTCGTCGGCCCCGGGCAGGCGGTCATAGGCGTAGGCGTTTACGGCCTCGCTGGCTGCGAACAGCCGGTTGCACAGCGCCCGGGCGCCCTGATTGGCCTGCGGCAGCGTAAACAGCAGCAGGGCGCACAGCAACGGCACGCCCGCGCCCCAAAGCGCCAGCCCCCTGGGGGCATCCCCTTTGCTTTTCGCCGCCGGCGAAAGGGCCCTTTCCCCGGGGGCCGGGACCGTTTCCGGTATGGGCTGACGGACCAGCAGGGTATCCCGCTTGGCCGACAGCTTCCAATGAACGCGCCCCGGGGGATCGCCGGGCTGGTAGGGACGCACGTCGCCCGGGGCGTCTTCCTCCCGCGCCGAAACGGCGGGAAGGACGGCGGCCTGCCGCGCCGCTTTGCGCGCAGGTGCAAAAAACCCCCGCCGGATCGCCGGGACCAGGGGCAATACCGCCGAGCAGGCAAGGATGATCCGGGTGCCCGCGCTGTTTTCAAAAAAGTACAGGATCGCGGCCAGCAGCAGCCAGGCCGCGTACCCTGCGCGCCGTCCGCTCATTTTTTCAGTATTCCTCCCAGGGGGCTGTGCCGGTCGGGGCTTTGCACAGTCTTCAGCAGGCCGCGCAGCACCTGCTCCGTCCCGGTGCCCGCGGCCTGGGCCTCCTCGGAGAGCAGCACCCGGTGGGCGCATACGTCGCAGAAAACGGCCTGCACGTCGGTGCCGGTGACGTAATCCCGTCCCTCCAGGCAGGCCCTGGCTTTGGCCGCCCGGTCCAGGAACAGCGCGCCCCGGGGGCTGATGCCTATCTGCAGCGCCGGGTGTTCCCGGGAGGCCATGGCAAGCCGGGTGATATAATCCAGGATGGGCTCCCGGGCCGTGACCGCCCGGGCCTCCTGCTGCATGGCGCGAAGCGCCTCCAGGCGCAGCACGCAGGCCACCTGCTCCATGGGCTGGGCGTTCTGCCGGGCCCGCAGCATGGCCATCTGCGCCGCAAAATCCGGATAGCCCAGGCGCAGCCGCATGAGAAACCGGTCCATCTGCGCGTAGGGCAAAAGCTGGGTGCCCGCCGCGCCCACGCTGTTCTGCGTGGCGACCACCAGGAAGGGGTCGGCCAGGGGATAGGTATTCCCGTCCACCGTTACCTGCCCTTCCTCCATGGCTTCCAGCAGGGCGGACTGGGTTTTGCTGGACGCGCGGTTGATTTCATCGCCCAGTACCAGGTTGGCCCCGTGCAGCATGCCGGGCCGGTAGGTAAAATCGCCGCGCTCCCTGTCATACATGGAAAACCCTACGATATCGGAGGGCAGCACGTCGGGCGTGAACTGAATGCGCCGGCAGCTGAGGCCCACGGCCCGGCCCAGCGCCGCGGCCAGCGTGGTTTTGCCCACTCCCGGCACATCGTCCAGCAGCACATGCCCTCCGGCCAAAAGCGCTGTGAGGAGCTTTTCAATGGCTTCGCGCTTGCCGGCGATGACTTTTTCAATTTCCTGAGCCACGGCTTCCAGTTCCGGACGCATGGGGTGGGCCTCCTGATGTTTGATGGGGTGCGCGCTTTTTTTAAAAGAAAGGACCAAAGAAAAGGTGCCTGGCGGGCGGCATTGGCCGCGGGGGAAGCTTCCTGTTATTGGATGCTGATCCTTCCCTGGGGGGCGGCATACTCCTGGCCGATCACATTGCCCAGGCATTCGGCAATGTACTGCCAAACCACATCGCGCACGGCGGCGGTGGTAACGGTGCTCTTTTCGTTTTCCCCGGCGGCGGCCTTGAAGGCGTAGGAAGAATCCATGCCGTTGAAGTTGGCGTTGCTGGTGATCACGGCATAAACGGCGTCGGCGTCAAAGGGCTGGCCGTTGACCTCGCTTATCGCCACGCGGCCCAGGGAATTGGCCGTGAACCAATGATCGCCATAGGCTTCGCCCGCGTCATACGCCTGGGCGGTATCCACGGTATAGCGCAGGCCGGACGCCTGCATGAAGCTGGCGCAGGCCGCGGCGGTCTCCGGGGTATAGGGCAGCGCCTGGGAAGCGGCCTCCAGGGCTTCCGCCAGCCGGGCGCCGGTCATGTACACCACGGCCACCTTGTTGGGATAGGGCAGGACCTGCGCCAGCGACTCGGCGCCGAATTTGCCCTCCGGGATATCGGCGCGCAGGTTGCCGCCGTTCCACAGCGCCACGGTATGCGCGCCGTCGGCGTCCAGGCTGTCGTTGCCCGCGGCCACGTCGTCTTCCTCAAAGTAATCGTTGATTTTGCCCGATACGGCAAACCAGCGCAGCGCGTCGGTCCACAGGTCGCCCAGGTTGGTTTCGCCCTGCCGGGCGGCGTCTTCGGCGCCGGAAAGCACGACGGCGCTGTAGGCTTCCAGGCTGTCGTCCAGCGTGACCACGTTGCCATGGGCATCGGTAAAGGTGGCCGCCATGGCGGCCGTGGGCAGCCACAGGCACAGCGCCAGCGCCAGGGCAGCCGCTTTTTTAGCAAGCTTCATAAAAGAACCTCCCACTGATCAATTTTGCGCCCGGCAGGCCGGATAAAAACAAAAGCGCCAGGGGCCCTCTTCTGACGGCCCTCGGCACCTTCATGATACCGTAATAATGTACTGGAACGCCTGTTTTCCGTCCGCTTCTGCGAACGCGTTTGCCAGCTTCTGCTGACGGGTGTTATGATATCAGAAAGGCGCGCACTTGTCAATCGTCGGGGTTTTGCCGTATAATAAATCCCGTGCAAAGGAGATGGAAGCATGATCCGAGCGGCGCTTTTTGATATGGATGGACTGCTGATCGACAGCGAAAAGATTTACAGCCAGGGCTTCAAAGCCATTATGGGCGGCCTGGGGATCTACCTGAGCGACGAAACCCTTCGCCGCTCCATGGGCACGCCCAGGCCGGTGACCGATGCCATCTTTGCCGAAAACAACCCCAATTATGACGGCGAAAAGGTCCATGAAGCGCTGGGGCAATACCTGCGGGAGCACGGCTATGACAAGGCCATGCCGCTGAAATTTTACGCCGGGGAGATATTGCGCCACCTGAACGC
This sequence comes from Clostridia bacterium, assembly GCA_017469605.1. Classification (GTDB taxonomy): domain Bacteria; phylum Bacillota; class Clostridia; order Christensenellales; family Aristaeellaceae; genus SFMI01. Next base: position 9,555 of record JAFUGB010000097.1, on the reverse strand, counting down.
CCGGGGCATTCCCTGCGCGCTGGTGACCTCCAGCTCCCGTAAGACGGCCGAGGGCTATATGCGCAGCGCCGGGCTGCTGCCGCTGTTTTCGGCCATTGTCACCGGCGATATGCGCCTGACGGGCAAGCCCGCTCCCGATGTGTACCTGCGGGCGGCGCAGCTGCTGGGGGTGGATATCCGGGAGTGCGCCGTGCTGGAGGATTCCTACAACGGCCTGCGGGCGGGCCGGGCGGCGGGGGCGGTCACCGTCATGGTGCCCGACCAGATTCCCTATGGGCCGGAAATCGCTGATTGCTGCGATCATGTGGTCCGCGATCTCAGGGAGGCGGAGGCCATCCTATGCCGGTAGCCATTGTGTGTGCGGGACGCCTGCGGGAAAAATACTGGCAGGAGGCTGCCGCCGAATATACCAAGCGCATGCGGCGCTATAACAAGCTGGAAATCCTGGAGGTGCCCGACCAGCCCGAAGGGCCCCAGGCCATGAAAAAAGAAGGCGAGGATATGCTGCGCCAGATCCGCCCCGAGGATTACGTGGTGGCGCTGTGCATCAGCGCGCCGCAGATGGACAGCCCGGCCCTGGCGGCCTTTTTCCGGGAGCGCGCGCTCCAGGGCAGCCGGGTGGTGTTCGTTATCGGCGGATCGCTGGGCCTCCATGAGGCCGTGCTGCGCCGCGCCGATCAAAGGCTTTCCATGTCCTCCATGACCTTTCCCCACCAGCTGGCCCGGGTGATGCTGCTGGAGCAGATTTACCGGGCGCACAAGATCAACGCGGGGGAAAAATACCATAAATAAAACAGGAGCGTCTTATGGTACAAAAGATCACTGTCACCCCGGAAACCAAACTTTCCGATGTGCTGGCCGCCTATCCCTGGCTGCCCGAAGCGCTGATCGCCATGGATCAGCGGTTCAAAAAGATCAACTCTCCGGTGATGCGGGCGCTGATCAAGCGTTCCACCGTGGCCGACGCGGGCAAATTTGCCGGCTATTCCCCGGAGAGGCTGATCGACGAGCTGAACCGCCTGGTGGAAGCCCGGGAGGCGTAAAGGATGGATATGAATTACTGCATGCACTGCGGCGCCCGGCTGCGCATGAAGGAGCATGAAACCGAGGGCTGTCCCGTGCCCTTTTGCGATGCCTGCGGCGATTACCGCTTCCCGGTGTTCAACGCCGCCGCCAGCATGCTGGTGTTCAGCCGGGACCGGCAGCGCATCCTGCTGATCCGGCAGTACGGCCGCCCCTTCTGGATCCTGCCCGCCGGGTATATCAACAAGGGCGAAGACGCCGAGGACGCCGCGCGCCGGGAGCTTTGCGAGGAGCTGGGCCTGGATATCCGGGCAATGTGCTTTAACCGCAGCCGCTATTTTCCGCCCAGCAACACGCTGCTGCTGAACTTCGCGGTGATCGCGGGGGAAAGCGAGCCCCATCCCAACTGGGAGGTGGACGCGTGGCGCTGGTTTACCATAGAGGAAGCCAAAGCCAATATCAAACCCCAAAGCTACGCCCAAATGTTCCTGCTGCACTACCTTGACCACAGAAAGGCGGATACCCCATGAAAAACAAAAACGAGCTGCTGCGCATGCTCAAATTCACCCTGTTTTCCATCAGCGCCGGCATCATTGAGATCGGCGTGTTCACGCTGCTCAACGAGGCGCTGCACCTGGACTATTGGGTGAGCTACCTCGTTGCCCTGGTGCTTTCGGTGGTGTGGAATTTTACCCTCAACCGCCGCTATACCTTCCAGTCCGCCGCCAATGTGCCCCAGGCCATGCTCAAAACGCTGCTGTTTTACGCGGTGTTTACCCCGTGCAGCACCTGGCTGGAGCATTACCTTACCGGCCTGGGCTGGAACGAGTACCTGGTGACCGGCATTAACATGGTGCTCAACTTTGTGCTGGAATACCTGTACCAGCGGCTGTACGTGTATAAAGGGCACGTGGACGACAGGAAGAAGTAAGCTTTATCCGCGGGCGAAGGCGTTCGCGGCTCTGAGGGCCCACCGGGCCCTCATTCACTGCCGCTCTGTTCGAATCCCTCCGTTTATATACCAAATAAAAGAACGCCTGCGAAGTGAAGAAACATGGCTTTGTATTTCAATATGAAAAGGATGAAATTAATTATTATTGCTTAAGCGGAAAGGAATGGAACACAGTATGTTAATCGGGATTATTGGGGAGAATTGTTGTGGGAAATCCACCCTTGCAAGTTTAATCAAAAAAGAGATCGGCGCAGAAGTCATTACCGGAAAGGACTATCTCAGAATGGCAAAATCCGAAAGAGAGGCTGTCGTTTTGTTTAAGGAAAGACTGCTGAAAGCGGTCTCCGGAGAGAACATAATATATGTAATATCCGAGCCGGACCACATCGAGTTATTGCCAGACGGCGCTATCAGGATACTTGTATATGCTGATATTGATACCATCAAGGAGCGCTTCAAGGTAAGAATGCACGGAAATCTGCCTGCGCCGGTGGCTCAGATGCTGGAGAAGAAACACGGCATGTTTGACGGCGGAACGTATGACTATCGCTTAGACGGTGTAAACGGTGACGCTGCATCCTTGTGCGCTGAGCTCAGAGACCGTTGTTGACCGATTTGTTGTTTTAAATTCAGTTTGTCGAATAGGACTTCTATTGTCCAAAGTTATAACGAGCATCGGATTTTGACCCACAAAATCCAAGAAAGCGCAAAAAACGGCACGACCTCCATGGCCACGCCGGTTTCATCTCCTTTTGGGGCGGTAATTGCCGCCTCAAGGTCACTTCCTTATGAAGTGCTGCCGGAGAGGCGTTTTTTTGACAAAGAGCCCAAAGAGCCCTCTGTTCGAATCCCTCTGTTTATATACCAAATAAAAGAACTCCTGCAAGAGGAGTTCTTTTATTTGGTGGGCAGGGATGGATTCGAACCATCGAAGGCGGTGCCGGCAGATTTACAGTCTGCTCCCTTTGGCCACTCGGGAACCTACCCATGAAATATGGAGCTGGCGATGGGACTTGAACCCGCAACCTGCTGATTACAAATCAGCTGCTCTGCCAATTGAGCTACACCAGCAAATGGCCCAACCGGCTTGATAAAAATGGCGACCCGAATGGGGCTCGAACCCATGACCTCCAGCGTGACAGGCTGGCGTTCTAACCAACTGAACTACCGGGCCACAATGGTGGGCCTTCAGGGACTTGAACCCCGGACCGATCGGTTATGAGCCGACTGCTCTGACCAACTGAGCTAAAGGCCCGTTACACCCCGAAGGGAAGAAAAATGGTGACCCCGTCGGGATTCGAACCCGAGTTACCGCCGTGAACGGGCGATGTCTTAGGCCTCTTGACCACGGGGCCACATGCCGTGCGAAAACAGTTGGTCGGGGTGAAGGGATTCGAACCCCCGGCCCCATGGTCCCAAAGCACGTGCGCTACCGGACTGCGCTACACCCCGTAAAGCTTTCGCACAGCGTTCGGTGACAACGAATATAATACACGAAATTGGCTTTGATGTCAATAGGAAAAATAATGAAATTTAAAATTTTCTGCGAAAGCCGTTATTGCCGCAAAGAAAAACCCCCGCTTTTCAGCAGGGGCTTTCTTTTGGCTCAGTAGCGGCGCTTCCGAGCGGCTTCCGCCTTCTTCTTGCGCTTCACGCTGGGCTTCTCATAATGCTCACGCTTACGAACCTCGGCCATGACGCCGGCGCGGGCGCACTGGCGCTTGAAACGCTTCAGGGCGCTTTCCAAGGATTCGTTTTCCTTGACACGTACTTCAGACACTTGTTTTCCCTCCCTTCGCCTATCTCGCCTTGGCACACGCCGTAAACAACGGCGGATGGCGACCGTGTGTGTATTATACAGCTTTACGGCCACTTCGTCAACTGGTTATTTCATGTTTTTACAGTTCTGTCACATATACATTACGCCATGTTCACGCTCAGCTTGCCGCCGCCCAGAACATGGAAGTGCAGGTGCTGCACGCTCTGATCGGCGTCCGGGCCGCAATTGCTGGCAATGCGGTAGCCCGAAACCTCGATCCCCGCCAGCGCCGCCGTCTTTTTGCAGGCATGCAGGAGGGCCAGCTGTTCGGCCTCGGTGAGCTGGTCAATTTCATTCAGGTTCTGCACGTGGCGCTTGGGGATGATCACCACATGCTTGGGCGCCAGGGGATGGATATCCCGAAAGGCCAGCACATGTTCATCCTCGTATACCTTGGTGCTGGGGATTTCGCCATTTGCGATCTTGCAGAAGATACAGTCCGCCATTTTTTGTCATCCTTTCCAATTATATAAGGTTGCCCGTAAAGGTATCCTGTCCATAGCCGGTGAGCAGCACATCCCGGGTTTCGCCCATCAGCGCTCCCGGGCATTCGCAGCGCATGTACTCCATGGTATAGCCCGCGCTTTTGCCGTCCTCGCAGGTTTCAAACAGCACGCGGCGCACCGAGCCCACCTGGCTTTGCCCGTAGGCGGCGGCCATTTCGCGCCCCAGGGCGATCAGCTCCCGGGCCCGCTCCTCCCGGAGCGCCCTGGGCACCGGGTTGGGCATGGCCGCTGCCGGGGTGCCCTCCCGTTCGCTGTAGGGGAACACGTGCATGCGGCTGAAGGCCATTTCCCGGCAGAATTCCAGCGACTGCCGGTGCTCTTCCGCCGTTTCGCCGGGGAAGCCGCTCATCACGTCGGTGGTCAGCGCGCAGCCCGGAAAGGCCGCCCGCAGGGCCGCCGCGCTCTCCCGGAAAGCGGCGGTATCATACCGGCGGCGCATGCGCTGAAGCACCGTATCGCAGCCGCTTTGCAGCGCCAGGTGGAACTGGGGGCATACCTTGGGCAGCTGCGCCAGGCTGGCGGCAAATTCCCGGGTGGCGATGACGGGCTCCAGGCTGCCCAGGCGGATGCGCTCCACCCCCGGCAGCGCATGCACCGCGCCGATCACGCTGAGCAGCGTGGTGCCGTTCCGCAGGTCCCGGCCATAGCTGGTCAGGTGGATGCCGGTAAGCACGATCTCCCGGTATCCGGCCTCGCTCAGCCGCCGGGCCTCCTCCCGCACCTCCGCCACCGCCCGACTGCGGATGCCGCCGCGCACGTGGGGAATGATGCAGTAGGCGCAGAACCGGTCACAGCCCTCCTGGATTTTCAGAGTGGCCCGGGTGCGGCCCTCGTGCCGGGTGATCAGCAGGGGTTCAAAGGCGGCGCGGCGCACGTCGGTGACGGCGCAGAGACGCGTATCCTCCCGCACGGCCTGCTGCAGCAGCTCCACGATTTCTCCCCGCCGGGCCGTGCCCAGCACCAGCCGCGCGCCGGTGGCGCTGAGCAGCTTTTGCCCGTCGCGCTGGGCCATGCAGCCGCAAACCACGATCTGGGCCTGGGGATTTTTCCGCTGGGCGCGGCGGATGGCCTGCATGCTCTTTTTATCGCCGGTGCCGGTCACCGTGCAGGTGTTGATCACGTATACGTCGCATACGTCGTCAAAACTGCCCGCCGTATACCCGGCGCGCTCAAACAGCTCCAGCATGGCCTGGCTGTCGTACTGGTTTACCTTGCAGCCCAAGGTGTGAAAAGCTACTTTCATGATCACTCCAGATTGTTGGAAAAAGCCATGGCCGCCACGATGGCCGCCAGCCCGGCGGTTTCGGTACGGAAAATGCGGGGGCCCAGCGTTACCGCCCTGGCGCCCGCCTCCAACAGCGGGGCCACATCCTCCGGGCTCATGCCGCCCTCGGGGCCGATGACGATGGCCAAATCGGTGACCGCGGGGGTAATCAGCTGCCGCAGCGCCCCGTCCCGGGCGTCCTCCCAGGGCACCAGCGCCAATTGGTGCTTTTGCATTAGACCGGGCAATTGCCGCATGCCGATGGGCGGGGCGACCTCCGGCGTTACCGGGCGGAAGGCCTGCTTGGCGGCCTCCCGGGCGATGCGGTTCCAGCGCGCCAGCTTTTTATCGTCCCCGGCGTCCACCCGCGCCACGCAGCGGGGCATGTTCACCGGCACCACCCGGGCTGCGCCGGCTTCGGTGCATTTCTGCACGATGTAGTCCATTTTATCGCCCTTCGCCACGCCCTGGTACAGCGTGACCCGCAATGTGGCCTCGGGGCTTTTGACGGGCGCAAGGACGCGCACGGCAGCGCCGTGGGAAATATCGCAGATTTCGGCCAGGTAGGCCTCCCCGCCGCAGAACAGGTGCACGGGATCGCCCACGCCCAGCCGCAGCACCCGCAGGGCGTGGCTGGCGTCCCCGGCCTCCAGGCGGGCGATGCCGTCCACAATGCCGCTTTCATCGGCAAAAAAACGGTGCATGGCTCACCCCACCCGCGCGGCCAGCGCCACCCAGTCGCCTTTTTGAAGGCGGTCAAACAGCCGGTAACCGTTGGCTTCCAGCACGCCGCGCACATCGTCCTCGCGCTCCTTGAGGATGCCGCTGCACACAAAGATGGCGTTTTCGGCCAGGTGGTTTTTGAGGGGCGCGGCCAGCAGGGCGATGACGTCGGCCAGAATGTTGGCCACGGCAAACGCGCATTTTACATCGCCCAGCCCGGCCACCAGGTCGCCTTCGCGGATGTCAATCACATGGCTGAGACCGTTTTTTTCCACGTTTTCCCGGGCCACGCGCACAGCCATGGGGTCGATATCCACCCCCAGCACCTGTTTTGCGCCCAGCCTTGCCGCGGCGATGGCCAGTATGCCGCTGCCCGTGCCCACGTCCAGCACGCGTCCGGACTGATAATGCTTTTCGATCATTTCCACGCACATGGCGGTGGTCTCATGGGTGCCGGTGCCAAAGGCCATGCCCGGATCCAGTTCAATGATCAGGTCGCCGGGCTGTTCCTCCCAGCTTTCCCAGCTGGGCTTGATCACCAGGCGCTTTCCCGCCCGGAAGGGCTTGTAATACTGCTTCCAGCATTCGGACCAATCCTGCTCCTGTACGCCCTGGCTGCTGATTTTCAGGCTGCCCAGGTCCATGCCGGTCATGGCGGGCAGGGCCGATAGGATGTTTTGCAGCCCGCGCAGCGCTTCAACGTTTTCAAACCAGGCTTTCACCTGCACATCCTCGGGCATTTCCTCGATCATCCGGGGATCGATCAATTCCCAGTAGCCGTTGGGTTTGCTGGGATCGGGCACGTCAGCCCGGTCAATGATCTGGGTGCCCACCGCGCCCTGGCGCAGCAGCGCCTCGCTCACGATGTCAGCACCCATGGTATTGGTGGAAATGGTCACTTCTATCCAGTCCATACGGCAACCTCTCTTCTTTTGAACAGGGAAAAACCTGCCCGGTTGAGCTCATTGTACCATAAACCGGCAGGTTTTGGAAAGGGGGGAAGGACGGCGCGGTCCGGCCATTTTTGCCGCCCGTTTGCATTTTCCCGCCCTTTCCGTTATAATATAAAATCATGATCAGGCCCTTGGGAGCCGGGCCGCCCAGGCGGCAGCAGAAAAACAGCGTCTGCGGGACAGGCAATATTTGCTTGCCCCGCGTTTTCTACCCGCGGGGCGGAAAGGCGGCGGCGCATGAAGGACACCACCGGACTTGCCATGCGGGTTTCCCGCGTGACCATTGGAATAAACCTGCTTTTGTCGGCGGGCAAGCTGCTGGCCGGCCTGCTGGCGCGCTCGGGCGCCATGGTATCGGATGCCGCGCACTCGGCCTCGGACGTGTTCAGCACGGTGATCGTCATCATTGGCATGCGGGCGGCGGCCAAGGCTTCGGACCGGGAACACCCCTACGGCCATGAGCGCATGGAGTGCGTGGCCGCCATCGTGCTGGCCGCGGTGCTGCTGGTTACCGGCCTGTTCATTGGCCGGGATGGGCTGAACAAGCTATTGAACCTGAAAACCCAATCGCTGCCCGTGCCCGGCTTTTTGGCCCTGGCGGCGGCGGTGGTCTCCATCCTGGTGAAGGAGGGCATGTACTGGTATACCCGCTCGGCGGCCAGGACGGTGAATTCCCCGGCGCTGATGGCCGATGCCTGGCATCACCGCTCGGACGCCCTGTCCTCGGTGGGCGCGCTATTGGGCATCGCCGGGGCGCGGATGGGCCTGCCGGCCCTGGACCCCGCCGCCAGCCTGGTGATCTGCCTGATGATCCTCAAAGCCGCCTTTGATATTTTCCGTGACGCCGTCAATAAAATGGTGGACCGGAGCGCCGACGCCGATACCGAAGAGCGTATCCGCGACTGCGCCCTGGCCCATCAGGACGTGCTGGGGGTTGATTTGATCATGAGCCGCCGCTTTGGCAGCCGCATTTATATAGAAATGGAAATTTCCATGGACGGCGACATGACCCTGCGCAAATCCCACGCCGTGGCCGAGCAGGTGCATGCCGATGTGGAAGCGGCGTTTCCCGAGGTCAAGCATATCATGATCCACGTGAATCCGGCCGGGGAAGCGCCTGGTGTAATTTAAAAGGAAGATGGCCGGATTTTCAGCACGGGGGACAGGCGCTTGGAGAGGAGGATGGCCAGGGCCAGCTTGATCAGATCGGGAATAATGAAGGGGATCACGCACCAGGCCAATACCGTGGCCAGGGAAACGGCCCCGTTCTGCCGGGAAAACACCACCATGAACCATGCCGTGCCCATGGCGTAGCAGAGGATAAGGCCGATGAGCATCGCCGCGATCTCCACCCACAGCCGCTTGCCCGGCAGCCGGACGATCAGCCGGTAGGCCAGGCCCATGAGGATGAAGCCGATGATATACCCGCCCGTGCTGCCGAGAAGGACGCCGATGCCCGACGAAAATCCCGCGAACACCGGAATGCCGACGGCGCCCAGCAGGATATACAAAAGCACCGATATCGTGCCTCGCCTGCCGCCCAGGATGGAAAGCACAAAAAATACCGCGAAGGTTTGCAGGGTAAAGGGCACGTTGGCCGGGATGCTGATCCAGGAGCAGACGGCGATCAGCACCGCTCCGATGGCCATATAAGCCAGGTCCAGGGTTTGAAAGGCTTGTTTGTTCTTGGCGCGCATGGGAAACCTCCGTTTTTATTGATGGAAAACCGCTGTGCATTATAGCATGGGTAAAAATAAATGTCAACCTTATGCATAGAAAAGGTTGACATTTGCTTTGCCGGGGCTGCCTATACGCCAAGGCGTATTTCCCCGGCCGACAGCGCCAGGGCCTCCCCGGTGGGCTTTCGCACCAGCAGGCGGCCCAGGGAATCAATGTCCAGGGCGGTGGCCCGGAAGCTTTTTTCGCCCTGGAAAACGGTTACTTCGCGGTTCAGCATCATCAGGCGGCTTTTATAGGCGCTTAAAATATCCTGCTCCTTTGGATATCGCTCCCGGCCCAGGAGGCGGTTGATCAGCTCGGCGGCCAGCCTGTTCCTGGCGCCCGGAGGGGCGCCGCCGGGGAAAACCGAGGTTGCCAGGCTTTGCAGCTCGGCGGGAAAGCTTTCCGGGGCGATGCTGATGTTCATACCGATCCCCAATACGATCCAGCCAAGCTGCCCGCTTTCAAAATCGGCCGCCGCCTCGGTCAAAATGCCGGCGGCTTTTTTTCCCGACAAAAAGATATCGTTTACCCATTTGACCTGGGCCGTTTGCCCGGATACGGCCTCAATGGCCTCGCAGACGGCCACGGCGGCA
>JAFUGB010000096.1 GCA_017469605.1 Clostridia bacterium | reverse complement strand
GGGGGATGAAGTAAGCAGGTGCATCAGCTGCTTCGCATCGCGTGGATCGGCATCCTGGTCACGTTGATTGTTCAGATCCTGAACCGGGCGGGCCGGGAAGATATGGCCATGCTGACCACCGTCGCCGGACTGGCCATCGTGCTGATGCTGGTGGTGACGCTGGTGGCTGAGCTGCTTACCAATGTGCAAAGCATCTTTGGCCTTTATTGATGGACGGCTTCTGGAAATTCCTGGGGCTGGCGGTGATGGCGGCCGTGATCGCGCTGACGCTTCGCACGGCCAATAAGCCCTTTGGCACGGTGTTTTCGCTGGCGGCGGGCGCGATGCTGCTGCTGGCGTTGATCGATCCCATGAAACAGGCGGCTGAAACGCTCTCGGAAATCGCCCGGGCAGCTGAAAACGACCAGGAGCATGTGACGCTGATCCTTAAAATGCTGGGGGTATCCTTTGCTGCCGAGCTGGGGGCCCAGGCCTGCCGGGACGCCGGGGAGGAAAGCATTGCGATGCGGATCGAAATGTCGGCAAAGATCATGCTGGTGGTGCTGGCGGCGCCCATGCTCCGGCAAATGGCGCAGCTGATTTTGGAGCTGACGGCATGAAGCGACTGTTGGCATTGGCCTTTCTCCTGCTCCTGTTTGCGTGCCCGGGACAAGCCGATTCCATGGAGGAAGGGCTGAACCGGGCGCTGGATATGGTGGATGTACCCGCGCTGGAGCAGGCTTCGGGCCAGGCGGGAATTGGGGATCTCCTGCTGCGGCTGGCAAGGGGCGAAATGGTTTGGGATGCCGGGACCACTGTGGAGCTGCTGGGGGAATAGGCGTTGGGAGAGGCAAAAAACAGTCTCTCCCGCATGCTGGGGCTGATGGCTCCCGCGCTGCTGTGCGCGCTGGCCGGCGGGCTCAGGCCGGGCGGCAGCGTGGCGCAGATGGCTGAAAACGCCTGCTTCCTGGTGCTGGCTGCCGTATTGGCCGCCGATCTGCGCGGCTATCTGCGGGAAGCGGAGAGCACGGTTTCGCGGATGGCCGAGCTCATGCAGGTGCTTTTTCCCATGCTGCTTACGCTGCTTGCGGCGGTGGGAGCCACCGGGGGCGCGGCGCTGTTCAAGCCTGCCATTGCCGCGGCCAGCGGTACCATGACGGCGTTGGCGCGGGGTGTTTCGCTGCAGCTGGCCTTGGGGGTGGCTGTGGTCACATTGCTTGATCACCTGTCGCCCCGGATGCGCCTGTCAAGGCTTTCTTCGCTGCTGCGATCGCTGTCCGGCTGGACGCTGGGGGCTGCCTTCACCGTGTTCATCGGCGTTACCGCCATGCAGGGGCTCACGGCGGCGGCGGCCGACGGAATCGGCATTCGGGCGGCCAAGTACGCCGTGGATAACCTGGTGCCGGTGGTGGGCGGCATGTTTGCCGATACCATGGATACGCTGGTGGGCTGCGCCATGCTGATCAAAAACGCGCTGGGCGTTACCGGCCTGTTTCTGCTGCTGTCGGTGGCGGTCATGCCGCTGCTGCGCGTGCTGGGAGCGGTGCTGGTATACCGGCTTTGCGCGGCGCTGCTTCAGCCTGCCGTGCCTGACCGTGTTTCGGGCATGATCCATGACTTTTCGGATGTGCTGATGCTTTTGTTTATTATTGAGCTGTCGGTAGGCGCCATGTTCATATTGCTTGTGGCGCAGATGCTGGCGGTGGGCAACCTGACGGTGGGGCTGAGGTGAAAAACAATGAAGGATTTTTTGCGCAGCGTGGGCATGCTGTCCCTGCTGCGCATGACGGCGGAAATGCTGCTGCCGGAAGGCGCGGCGCGCAAAATGTGCGAAACGCTGCTGGGGCTCCTGATGACGCTGAGCATACTTTCGGCCTTGGGGCGGCTCCTGCCTGGCTGGACCGGCTGAGGAACGCGGTTCAGGCCAATTGCCGGCTTTTTCTGCTGCCGGTAATAATGATACTGCTGGCGGCGCTGCTGCTGGGGCGCGATACCGGCGGCATGACCCGGGAGGAACGACGGCTGGCTGATACGCTGTCCAGCATCCAGGGCGCAGGCCGGGTGCGGGTCACGCTGTATTACGGGCAGAGCGGCGGAGCGCTTTCGGGGTCAGCCCAAAAGGTGACCGGCGCGCTGGCTGTGGCCAGCGGGGCCGGCAGCGTGGGCGTGCGCCTGCGATTGACCGAAGCGCTGGAAACGCTGCTTTCGCTGCCGCCGGGCAGTGTGCTGGTGCTTGAAATGGAGGAATAGCCCATGAGAAGGCGTCTTTCCCGGGGGCTGATGACGGCGCTGTTTTTTTGCGCCGTGCTCAGCGCGTTTTATCTGCGGACGGAAAACACGCGGCCCGTCAGTGCCATACCGGTGGAGCGGGTGTTTGCCCGGGTGGCCGTTACACAGGCGCCGGTGGGCGAAAAGCAGCGGCGGGATGACCGGCGCAGCCAGGAGATGGCGGCGCTGAGCGCCCTGGCCGGCCAGGATGCGGCGGCGGCTGACGCCCTGCGGGCGCTGGTGGAGCGGGCCGAAAATGAAATGGCGGTGGAGGATGCGCTTTCAGCCATGGGGCATGCCGGGGCCATGTGCAGCCTGCGCCCCGGCGCCGCCGCCGTCTGCGTGAAGGATAAGCTGAAGGCCGACCAAGCCCAGAAAATTATTGAGCTTTGCGCCCAAATTGCGCAGATTGACGCCGAAAAGGTGTTTATACTGGACGAATGCGCGTATTTGTGATATGATATCAGAGAATAATGATATCAGGAGGGGCGGAAAGGGCGCGCTATGGTCAGGACCGGCTTTGTAAAGGATAAAAAGGGCGATCAGCTCAAGGTTTGCTTTTCCCGTCCCGAGGCATGTGAGGGTTGCAAGGGCTGTGCCAAGGGGCTGGTGCCCAAGCAGGAGCTGCTGACAGTATTCGGCCAGGCCGAGGTGGGCGATATGGTGGATGTGGAAATGCCCCAGGCCCAGACGCTGAAAGCCTCCGTGCTGGTATACGCGCTGCCGCTGGCGCTGCTCCTGGCCGGCCTGGCGGGGGGCTATGGCGCCGGTTTGTCCGACGGCGTGACGCTGCTTTTGTCCCTGACCGGCCTGGCGTTGGGCTCTTTGGCCGCCTGGACCATTGATAAACGCCTGCGCGTGCGGCCCAGCTGGCGGCCCGCCGTGGTGAACGTTTATCCCATGAACACAAAAAAGGATTAATTTTTTTGAAAGGAAATAAAATCCATGAGCGAAAAGAAATTTACTGTGAGCAATTTTGAGACTGAGGTGCTGTCCGCCGATAAGCCCGTCCTGGTGGACTTTTGGGCCACCTGGTGCGCGCCCTGCCGTATGCTGGGCCCTGTTGTGGAGGAAGTGGCCGAGGAAACCGAGGGGCGCGCCATCGTGGGCAAGCTGAATGTGGATGAGGAAATGGAGCTGGCCCGCAAATATCGTGTGGCGTCCATCCCTACGCTGATCGTTTTTGAGAATGGAAAGGAAGTGCGGCGCAGCGTCGGCGTGGTGGAAAAAGAAGACATTCTTGATATGCTTGGACTGTAATTATTGGAGCCCTTCACAATAATTCTTATCAATTTTCGTCATTATTGAATATAGCATTCCACAGCATTTTGTGGTATGCTTTATTCAGGTTGAAAAGCTTCAGGGGGCAACAACCTGGGGCTTAAAGCATTATATATTTTTTATACCGCCCTGAAATCAGGCAGGAACTCAAGGAAAGAAGGAACGTATGGTAAATCATCCAAAACTTCGGATTATTCCCTTGGGCGGCATAGATGAATTTGGCAAAAACATCACGGTGTTCGAGTATGACAAGGACATCATTGTGGTGGATTGCGGTTCCATGTTTCCCAAGGACGATATGCTGGGCATCGACCTGGTGATTCCCGATGCCAGCTACCTGGTGGCCAATAAGGATCGGGTGCGCGGCTACGTGTTCACCCACGGCCATGAGGATCATATCGGCGCCATTCCCTATGTGGCGTCCCAGGTGCCCGCGCCGCTCTATGGCAGCAGGCTCACCATGGCGCTCATAGAGAACAAGCTCAAGGAGCACCATGTCACCGGCGTGACCCTCAATACCGTGCAGCCCCGGCAGGTGATCAAGCTGGGCTGCTTCACGGTGCGCTTCATCAAGGTAACGCACTCCATCCCCGGCGCTTTTGCGCTGGCCATCACCTGCCCTGTGGGCACGGTGGTGTGCTCGGGCGACTTCAAGATCGATTTTACGCCCATTGACGGCGAAATGACCGATTTGCATACCCTGGCCGCTCTGGGGAACAGCGGTGTGCTGGCGCTCTTATGCGAGAGCACCAATGTGGAACGCCCGGGCTACACCATGAGCGAGTGCAAGATTGGCGATACCTTCAAGGCCCAGATGACCAACGCCCAGGGCCGCGTGATCATTGCCATGTTCTCCAGTAACGTGGGCAGGCTCCAGCAGGTGGTGGACTGTGCTGTGCGCTTTAACCGCAAGGTATGCTTTGTGGGCCGCAGCATGGTAAACGTATCCCAGGTGGCCATGGAGCTGGGCGAACTGCATGTGCCGGAGGGCTATCTGCTGGAGCTGGACGATCTGGACAGGTTCCGGGACGACGAGCTGGTGATCCTGACCACCGGCAGCCAGGGCGAACCGCTGGCCGGCCTGACCCGCATGGCTTTTTCCGAGCACCGCAAATTGCAGATCAAGCCCTCGGACAAGGTGATTATCAGCGCGTCGGCCATTCCCGGCAACGAAATCTTTGTTTCCCGGGTGATCAACCAGCTGTACCGCTGCGGCGCCGATGTGATCTATGATGCCATGGCCGCGGTGCACGTATCCGGCCACGCCTGCCAGGAGGAGATCAAGCTGTTCCATGCTCTGGTCCATCCCAAGTATTTTATTCCCGTTCACGGCGAATACCGCATGCTGTGGCAGCATGGCGAAATGGCCGAAAGCATGGGCATGCCCCGGCAGAATATCATCCTGCCGGAAAATGGCCAGGTGATCGAGCTGGGCCCAGACAGCGTGAGCATTGCCGGCGAGGTGCCCACGGGCACCGTGCTGGTGGACGGCCTGGGCATCGGAGATGTGGGCAATGTGGTGCTGCGCGACCGCAAGCATCTCAGCCAGGATGGCCTGATCATCGTGGCCATGGCCTTTGACCGCACCAACTGCGTGCTGGTGTCCGGGCCCGATGTGATCAGCCGCGGCTTTGTGTACGTGCGTGAAAACGAAGACCTCATTGAAGGGATCCGCGGAAATGTGCGCAATATCATCGCCAGCTACGGCCGCATTGAAGGCAGCGATTGGCCCAGCATCAAAACCCGCATCAAGGATGAGCTGCATCATTATATCTTTGAAAAGATCAAACGCAATCCCATGATCCTTCCCGTGATTGTGGATTTGGGATAAATATGGTATACTAAGGGCGGCCAGGTAACTGGCCGCCGTTTTGCTGTATGCATGAACGCGCGGAAAGGGGATACAATGCAGGTATACGATGAAATGAACGCGCTGGCCCGGGCGATTCGCGAAAGCGATTCCTGCCGCGAGTACCGGCAGCTGAAGGAAGAGATCGACGGCAATGAAACCAACCGCGCCCTGATCAGGGAATATAAAAAGCTGCAAATGCAATTGCAGCTGGCGGCCATGAGCGGCGCGTCCACGGCCGATGGCGACGCCCAGCGTTTCCAGCAGATCGGCGCGCTGCTGTTTGCCCAGCCGGTGACCTCCCAATTTTTGCTCTGTGAAATGCGCGTCCAGCAGATGATGGCCGATGTGTATAAAACGCTGAGCGATGCCGCCGGGCTGGATATGGAAATGCCCGGTATGTGAGGAAGATATGAACGCGGCGGAAATGTGGAAGCTGTATGGCGGCACGGGGAAATATGGCGCCTGGTGCTTTGGCGAGGACCCGGATGGCCTGGCAGCTCTGGTAAAGGCGAGCAGGAAGACGGCGACCTCCTCGGCGTATCCGGTGTACGCCATGGAGGGAGAGCCTTTGCCAAAAGAAGGGGAATACAGCGTGGTGATGGATTCGCAGGATAACGCGGTATGCGTTATCCGGAATACGCGGGTGCGTATTGTGCCCTTTGATCAGGTTACGGCATACCATGCCCGACGGGAGGGGGAAGGCGATTTGTCTCTGGACTATTGGCGGCAGGTCCATCGCGCTTTTTTCAGCCGGGAAATGCAGTCCGTCCACCTTGTTTTTGATGAGAAAATGCCGGTTGTCTGCGAAGAATTTGAAAAGGTATATCCCAAGGAGGAAGCTTGAAAAGAAAAAAACGTTACCGGTCCTCCCCGGACGACTACAGCTATGAGCGCCTGCGGGATGAGCGAAAATATGGCCTGTATTGGTACAGCTGGCTGTGGAATATTCTCCGGCCGGTGCTGATCTTCCTGTGCGTGATCGTCATTGTGGCCGGCCTGCTGACCGTGGGCTGGCACTATATTGACCGGCGTTTTGTGGCGCCCATGGACCCGGGCAATACCGACAGCGTGGTTTTTGAGGTCAAAAGCGGCAGCAGCCTGACAAGGGTAGCGAATAACCTGGAGGCCGCGGGGTTGGTGCGCAATCGGTCGGTTTTCAAGTATTACGCCGATTTTTTGGGCTTCGGCCAAAAGATCCAGTCCGGCACCTACCAGCTGAACCGGAGCATGACCATGCGGGAGATTGCCGAGCGTTTAACGGCGGGCGACGGCACGCCGCTGGTGCGGGATATTACCATCATTGAGGGCTGGACGGTGGAGAACATCGCCGCCTACCTGGCCCGGGAAAACGTGATTGCCGATCCCGAGGTCTTCCTCAGCCTGTGCCGCACAGGGGAAAAATTTGCCCAGTATTATTATATTGCCGATGTGCGCGCCAGCGCCAACGCTTCGGACCGCCTGTATGCGTTGGAAGGATATTTGGCCCCCAATACTTACGAAATTTACACCAGCGCAACGGTGGAGGAGATCGTCAAAAAGCTCCTGGCCCAGACCGAGGCGGTGTTTAAGGATGAATGGCACGACCGGGCGGATGTGCTGGGCATGACCATGGACCAGGTGATCACCCTGGCTTCCATGATTGAAAAAGAGGCCAAGCAGTCCGATTTTGCCAGGGTATCGGCCGTGTTCCATAATCGCCTGCGGATCGGCATGGCTCTGGGAAGCGATGTAACGGTCAAGTATGTGACCGGCACCACCCGCATGAGCCTGACCAATGACGATCTGGCGGTGTCCTCGCCCTATAATACCTACCGCGTTACCGGCCTGCCCCTGGGCCCCATCTGCAATCCCTCGCCGGCGGCCATCGAGGCAGCGCTTTATCCCGATGCCGATTTTACGGCGCAGAATTATCTGTACTTCTGCTCCAAGGATCCCGCTACCGGCGAACTGTACTTTTCAAGGACGCTGGAGGAGCATGAAGCGGCTGTGAAAATTTACGCCCCCTTGTGGCAGGCATACGATCAAAAGACAGGAGCGCGGTAAAGCATATGATGGAATTGCTGGCCCCGGCCGGCGGGATGGAGCAGCTGAAGGCGGCGGTGCGCTTCGGCGCCGATGCCGTATACGGCGGGCTCAATCGCTTTGGCCTGCGGGCAAAAGCCGGAAACTTTGATTGGACAGAATTGGAAGAAGCGCTGCGCGTCGTTCGCGGCGCGGGCAGGAAATTTTACCTGACGCTTAATATCCTTCCCTATGATGATGAAATGGAGGACCTGGCCGCCGATGCCGCAAGGGCCGCGGAATTGGGAATTGACGCTGCCATCGTCAGCGACCTGGGCGCTTTTGCCCTGCTGCGACGCTGCGTTCCCGGCCTGGCGCTGCATGTGAGCACCCAGGCCAATGTGATGAACGCGGCGGCGGCGCAGGTGTTTATCGACCTGGGCGCGGAGCGCATTGTGCTTAGCCGGGAGCTGTCGCTGGCGCGGATCGCCGCTCTGCGCCAAAGGCTGCCGGAGGGCGTTCAGCTGGAGGCGTTTGTCCACGGCGCCATGTGTATGGCCCATTCTGGCCGCTGCATGCTCAGCGATCATTTGGCGGACCGGGGCGGCAACCGGGGCGCGTGCGCCCAACCCTGCCGCTGGCAGTATACCGTGCTTGAGACCAAGCGGCCCAACGAACCCATGCCCGTGATCGAAGACGAGCGGGGAACCTATATCTTTTCGGCGTATGATCTGAATATGCTGCCCCACCTGCCCGAAATGCGGGATGCGGGCGTTGCCTCGGTTAAAATTGAAGGCCGCATGAAAACCGGCTATTATGTGGCGGGCGTCACCCAGGTATACCGACAGGCGCTGGATTTGCTGGAGGAAAGCGAGGAAGCCTACCGGGCCGCGCTGCCGTGCCTGCAGCAGGAGCTGCGCAAGGTGAGCCATCGGGACAGCAATACCGGCTTTTATTTCGGCGCGCCGCATCCCGCTTCGGGGGCTGACGGGTTCAGGCAATCCATGGAATTTACCGGCCGCGTCCTGGGCATGCGCGATCATTGCCTGGAGATTGAGGTAAAAAACCGCTTTCACGTGGGGGACAGGCTGGAGGTGCTGACGCCCCAGGGGGTCCGTTCCTTTACCGTGAAACGGATCCTCCGGCAGGATACCGGGGAATCCGTTGCGTTTGTTTCGGTGGCAGGCCAGCGCGTGCTGGTGCCGGTGGGCTTTGAAGCCGGATGCGGCGATTACCTGCGGGGTCCCAATCGCAACCACCGCCAGGATACAGGAGAGAAAACCTATGCAGGTGATTGAACTGACTGATCTTGCCGCGCCGGGAGCGGGCCTGTTTTACCATCTGACCGATGCCCAGCTGCGCAGCAAGCAGGAGCCGGAAAAGGGCATCTTCATCGCGGAAGGGCCCAAGGTGGTGCATACGGCGCTGGATGCGGGCTATGAGCCGGTATCGCTGTTGATGCGCCGCAAATTCATTGACGGCCTGGGCGCTGAAATCATCAGCCGTTGCCCGGGAATCCCCGTATACACGGCGGATGACGGGCTGCTTTCCACGCTGACCGGCTTTAAGCTGCAGCGCTCCTGGGTGCTTTGCGCCATGCGCCGCCCGGCGCCGCGGCTTATGGGCCCCATCCTGCAAACGGCCCGCCGGGTGGCTGTGCTGGAGGGCATTACCGAGCCCTCTAATGTGGGGGCCATCTTCCGCTCCGCCGCCGCCCTGGGGGCTGATGCCATTCTGCTTACGCCCAACTGCTGTGATCCGCTGCATCGCCGGGCGGTGCGGGTGTGCATGGGCGCGGTGTTTACCGTGCCCTGGGCCCGGACGGGAAACGAATTGGGCTTTCCCTGGCTCAAGGATAATGGCTTTCAAACGGTGGGCCTGGCTCTGCGGGACGACTGCCTGACGCTGGATGATTCCCGGCTGCCGGCGATTCCCAAGCTGGCCATTTACCTGGGTACCGAGGATACCGGCCTGACCGACCAGGCCATCAGCCAGTGCGACTATATCGCCAGGATTCCCATGGCGGAGGGCATCGACTCTCTGAACGTGGCCGCAGCGGCCGCCGTGGCCTTCTGGCAGCTGAGATACAGGGGATGAAAAGCCGGAAAGCATAGGCTGACAGGGGGATGGGATATGTGCGGACGGTTTCATGTGGATGTTCAAAATGAATGGATGGCGGCCATCATTCAGGAGGCTTGCCGGCGGCAGCGGCTGCTGACCGGGCAGGAGACCCTGGGTGCAGGGGAAGTGTTTCCCGGCCAGGTGGTGGCTGCCCTGGCTGTGGGCAAAAAAGGGCAAGGCGCGTATCCCATGCGCTGGGGATTTTCCCGCCCCGGCGGCAGGGGGCTGCTGATCAATGTGCGCAGTGAAACGGCGCTGAAGAAATTTGAAAACGCCATGCGCAGGCGGCGCTGCCTGGTTCCCATGTGCTGGTATGATGAGTGGCAGGCGCTGGACGGTGCCAAAGGCAAGCTCAAATACGCCATCCGCCCCCGGCAGGCGGGCCAGGCATACCTGGCAGCCATTTATCGCTATGAGGAGGGAAGCAAACTGCCTGTGCTGTCCATCCTGACCCGGGAAGCCGCGCCGGGCATCGCGTTTATTCATTCCCGCATGCCGGTGATCCTGCCGGAGGGCTTGCGGGATGCCTGGCTGGCAGGAGAGGGGGATCCTGACGCGCTTTTGAAACAGTGTGAAACCGATATGGAATGCCGGATGGAAGAAGGATCTATATGCCCTGGTATGTGATTGTTTTGCTGATTTCGGTGATTGTGGGGCCCTTTGACGCGCTGTATCTCTACAATAAAGCGTGGAAGCGCAGGCAGCGGCAGGGCCGGCAGGCGGACGGCAACCGGCGGGAAAACGAATGATCAGAGGGAGGAAAAACAATGGCGATCGCGCTGGTTGTTTTATCGGTGCTGGCTGTGCTGCTTTTGGCGCTGGGCTTCTTCCTGGCGCGCTTTTCCATGGGGATCCGGCGGCAGACGCTGGAGCAGGCCCGCGCCTGGCAGGCCGAACACTATGATCTATCCTGGTACGACGGCCTAAAAAAGACCAATTATTCCGTCAAAAGCTACGATGGATATATGCTGCATGTGCAGTACATTCAAAATCCCCGCCCCACGGACCGGTATATCCTGATCTCCCACGGTTATACCGATAACCGGATCGGTTCGCTGAAATATACTCGCATGTATCTGGATCTGGGCTTTCATGTGATCCTGTACGATTTGCGGGGCCATGGCGAAAACGCGGTGACCTTCTGCACCTATTCCATCCGGG
>JAFUGB010000095.1 GCA_017469605.1 Clostridia bacterium | reverse complement strand
TCGCTTCCGGGCAGCACGGCAAAGCCGTGCATGCTGTGCGCAAAGCGCACAGCGAAAACCCGCTGGACAGACCGAAAAATAAGTAAACTTATTTTTCGGCTGGCCAACGGGTTTTCTCCTGCCCGGAAGCTCTCTTTAAGACATCCAAGTTACAGGCGCAAATTGTTAGTTGTTTTTTTAAGCCGGTTCGCCCGGCGGCCCCCACCAATTTCTGTTTGTATAGTTTTAATTTGGAATCAGTATAAATAGCCGAATATTCCCATGCTCTATTTTTATATCGCCGCGCTGCTCCTTTTTGATGATTTCCACGATACGGTCATTGACCGGTGTGGGTATCCCATATTTTTTGCCGTAGGCGCAAACCACGCCGTTGATGGCGTCCACCTCGCAGGGCTTGCCGTGACGCAGGTCCTGCAGCATGGAGGGCTCGATTGCCCGATGCTTTTTCATGGCGATGGGAAGGATCAGCCTGGCCAACGCCTTTTTGATCGGCGTTTTATAGTAAAACAGCTTGGTGATATCCTTTCCCTGTACCGGCGCGAAGGTCACGCCCGCGGCGCGGCCCACGTCAATGCATTCCTTCATGCAGGCCAGGGCGATGGGCTGTACATCCCTGCTTTCGGATACGTCGCCAAACACGCCGCCGATGGCTGTGCCCAGGCCGGAAAAGGTGGCGTTGATCAGCAGCTTGCTCCATCGCGCGCCCAGCAGGTTTTCTTCGGTATGCACGGGACACATCTTTTCCAGCAGGGTTTTGACGCGCTCAAACTGCGCGTCGGTAATCCCCTCCATGCGCCCCATGTGGAAGGACAGGCTGTCGGGGGCGCTGGTCAGCCGCGCCAGGCCCGGCGCTTCCAGGGTGGCGCCCCATTCCACCACGCAGCCCATCACATGGTCTTTGCCCACGATTTCGGCAATGCCGGGCTCGGGAATGCCGTTCTGCAAGGTGACGATCACACCATCCGGGGCCAGAAAAGGCTTTAAAAATGCCACTGTTTCAGGGTTGTGCAGCTGCTTGGTCATCAGCAGAATCACGGCATAGCTGCCGCTCATCTCATCGGGCAGGAGGGCCTTGACCGGCACCGTCATTTCCACGGTGCCCGTGACGCGCGCGCCATTTTTTCGCAGCGCTTCCACATGGGCGCGGTTGCGGTTTATCAGCTCGATCTCCACGCCGTTTTTCGTCAGATATGCGCCCAGCACCGTGCCCAGGGAGCCCGCGCCATAGATTGCGTACTTCATCTTTTTTCTCCTAATCTGTCAGTTGTTCCCACGCGCCGTTAGGGCGCAGGATAAATCCATCGCCGTTGTTTGTCCGGTAATCAAAATAGCTGCCAGGGGGAAGGGCGAAAGCTTCCATAATGGCCATCAGCGTGCCGCCATGGGCGATCAGGGCGGCGTCGGCATCCCATAAGCCCGGCAGCAGCGCTTCAAAGGCCCGTACCGTGCGGGCGGCAAAAGCGGCCTGGGATTCGCCCCCCGGGAAGGGCAGCACGCCGCACGAATCGATCCACGCCTGGTAATCCGCCTGGCC
>JAFUGB010000094.1 GCA_017469605.1 Clostridia bacterium | reverse complement strand
CTGCCCGGAAGCGATGGCAGGCGTCTTTGCTTCTCTTTGTCTCAGTTGCTTTTACGGCGACAAACGCAGCCCTTTCTGGTTCTCTTTCGGGCTCCGAAAGAGAACGCCCCCGTTCGCATCTTTTCCTGTCAAATTTGTGTTTTCATCAGGTTTAAGAATCACTAATCAGCCTGTCAATTTTTCATTCTCTTTCCGCTTTTTCTGCCGCGCAACTGCCCGAATCAGGAAAATGACCACGGCCAGCGCGGCAATCCAGGGCAGGGCGGCCACCAGGAAGATCACCAGCGCCTGAAGCACCTCAGCTGCCGTTTGAAGCGAGGCTTCGACGGCGTTGGCAATGCGCTCGCCCAGGGTAAGCTCCCTGGCATCGGCAGCAGCGGCGCTGCTCATCTCGCGAAGGTTGACATATACGTAAGCATCATTCACCCGGCTGTCATACCCCCGCAGGCTGCCGGTATAATAATCAATCCAATACTGGGTATCGCTGATGGCGTTTTCCAGTTCAATCAGATCGCTGACATCCTGCGCCTGTTTCATCAGTTCAGTCAGCCGCTCCATCTTGACCAGCTGTGTGTTGAGCCTGCCCTCGGTATCGTAATAGCTTTCGCTCACATCCTCGCTGCTTTCAGAGAAGGAGGATACCTTGCCCACGCCCCTGGCGCCGCTGATGAATTCATCCAGGCGTTCGGAAGGAATGCGCAGCGTGAACGATGCCCGGCGCAGCGAATTGCCGGAGCCATCCCCCGATGTGCTCAGGTTTTCAACGCGGCCGCCCAGATCGGCCGCCAGATGGCGGAGGGCCTCATAATCATTTTCATAGTCCCGGGTCTGGATGGTAAAGTTGACCGTGCGGATGATCTTGGCGGTCTGGGAAGCGCCGGTATCGGCTGTCGTGCCGGTGGCATACATGGCCGAATTGCTCACGGCGCGCTTGCTGGCGGAAGCCGTGCCAAAAGCCGCCTGCATGGGCGCGGCGTCTTCATAGTCATATTCCGCCATTTCCATATCTGCCGCGTTCTCCCGTGTGGTAAAGGCGTAGGGCGTATTTTGATTGTTCAGGTAGGTAGCCGTGGTGCCGATGGCCAGCACAGCCACCGCCGCCGTCGCGGCCAAGGCGCGCTTCCAGCGGAAGGACGCGAATTTTCCGTTCATCTTTTTCTGTGCCTCCGTATGAATCTTATTCTGCCAGGAGGCGGTAAAGGCGGCAGGCACGCGCACATCCGCATCCATGGCCCGCATTTCGCGGCGCATGGACAGGAGCATGGCGCAGTCCCGGCATCCGGCGGCGTGGGCTTCCATATCCCGGCGCTCGCCGGCCGTCCATTCCCCCTCTGGCTTTTCGAGAAGCAAAGCAAATGTTCTGCAGTCCATCATTTTTGCCTCCCTTCGCTTATTTGGACGCCAGAAAAATCATTTTGTTCCATGGCAATCAAAAAATTTTTCACTTTTTCCCGGGCGCGGCTTAAACGGCTTTTCACCGTGCCCGGGCTGATATCCAATACCTGGGCGATTTCCTCATAGGGCATCTGCTGGAAATCCCGCAGGATCATCACGGCCCGCTGATCCTCGGGCAGCCGCATCATGGCCTGCCCGATCTGCCGCCGCAGTTCATCCTTTTCTACCTTCTCCCCCGGCAGGGGCTGGCGGGGATCGGCAGGATCAAAGCCCGCCTCCCGCAGCGCATCCAGCGAAGCATCGTTCCCGCGCCTGCGCAGAAAATCCAGGCAGGCATTGTACGCAATGCGGTACAGCCAGGTTTTTGCACTGGCGCTTCCCCTGAAAGAACCGTATGCCCGGAAAGCGTTCAGGAACGCTTCCTGCGCGCAGTCCTGCGCGTCGGCCGGATTGCCCGTCATGCGCAGGCACAGCAGGTAGATCACGCGCTCATACCGCACGGCCAGCGCTTCAAAGGCTTCGGCGTCCCGCCGGTGAAAAATGCTCACGGCCAGGCCCCCTTTCTGTTTGTATTATAACAGATTATCCGCGTTTTTGAAACGCTCCCCCGCAAATACTTTTATTTGACAGAAAAGCGCTTGAATATTATACTTATTTGGAAATAAAGGAGGGATTTGCGATGCGTTTTTTGCTGACCGGCGGCGCCGGTTTTATTGGTTCTCACACCTGTGTTGCCCTGCTGAACACCGGACATGAGGTTGTGGTATTGGACAATTACGCCAACAGCAGCCCCGAGGCACTGCGCCGGGTGGAAAAGATCACGGGCAAAAAGGTGACGGCCTACGAGGGCAACTGCTGCCGCATTGCCGATGTTGACCGGGTGCTGGACAACGAAAAAATCGATGCCGCCGTGCATTTTGCCGGGCTGAAGGCCGTGGGCGAATCGGTGCGCATTCCCCTGGACTATTATGAAAACAACATCAATTCGGCCATCACCCTGTGCCGCAGCATGAGCAGGCACAATGTAAAGCGCATCGTTTTTTCCAGCTCGGCCACGGTGTACGGCGAGGAAAACCAGCCGCCCTATAAGGAAGACATGCCCAAGGGCACCTGCACCAATCCCTACGGCTGGACCAAATCCATGATCGAGCAGATCCTCAGGGACCTGGCGGTTTCCGATCCCGAATGGACGGTGGTGCTGCTGCGCTATTTCAATCCTGTGGGCGCGCATGAAAGCGGCCTCATCGGTGAAGATCCCAGCGGCATTCCCAACAACCTGATGCCCTTCATCTGCCAGACCGCTGCCGGCGTGCGCGATCATCTGAGCATGTTCGGCAATGATTACCCCACCCCGGACGGTACCTGCGTGCGGGACTACCTGCATGTGATGGACCTGGCGGAGGGCCATGTAAAAGCGCTGGAATACGCCCTGGAACACCAGGGCGTGGAGATTTTCAACCTGGGCACCGGTGAAGGCTACAGCGTTTACCAGGTGGTGCACGCCTTTGAAACGGTGAACGGCCTGACGCTGAACAAGGCCGACGCTCCCCGCCGCCCCGGCGACCTGCCCGAAAGCTATGCCGACGCGGGCAAAGCCCAGCGCATACTGGGATGGAAGGCCAGCCGCAGCCTGGAGGACATGTGCCGGGACGCCTGGCATTGGCAGCAGCTCAACCCCCATAGCTACAAGGGATAACCCCCACATGGAAGCCAAGGAAATCCTGGATATCCTGCCGCATTTTGCCCTGGAAGGGCGGCTGACCGAAGCAAAAGAGCTCAAATCCGGCAACATCAACGCCACGTACCGTCTGGCCCTTGACGATCATGGCATACGGCGGGAATACATCCTGCAGCGCATTAACACCTATGTGTTCCGGGACCCGGAGCGCATGATGAAAAATATCGCGGCCGTAACCGACCACCTGCGCGCCGCGTTGCTGAAGGCGGGCGAACCCCCCGACCGCCGGGTGCTGCGGGTGATCCCCACGGCCGAAGGAAAGCTGCTGCATACCGACAGTTCGGGCTGCTGGCGCGTTTATCCCTTCATCAGCGGCGCCTTCGCCCGGGACACGGTGGACGCCGCGGCGTTCCGGGAGGTGGGCCGTGGGTTTGGCCGCTTCCAACAGCTGCTGGCCGATTACCCGGCGGAGCGGCTGTATGAATCGATCCCCGATTTTCACAACACCGAAAAGCGTTACGAGCAGTTAAGCGCCGCCATAAAGGCAGACGCGGCAGGCCGCGTAAAGGAAGTACAGCCCGAAATCCAATTTCTTTTCGCGCACCGGGAACGGCTTTGCGGCATTGTGCGGCTGATTGCGCGCGGCGAAATGCCCCTGCGCGTCACCCATAACGATACAAAATCCAATAACGTGATGCTGGACAAGGCCACAGGCCGCGCGCTGTGCGTTATTGACCTGGACACCGTCATGCCCGGCTCGGTGCTTTATGATTACGGCGACGCCATCCGCTTTGGCGCCAGCACAGCCCCCGAGGATGAACCGGATACCGGGAAAATTGCGTTGGATATGGAAAAGACCGCTGCCTTCACCCAGGGATTCATTGAGGAAACCGGCGGCTTTCTGCGCCAGGATGAGCTGCAAAGGCTGCCCCTGGGCATCGAAGCAATGACCGGCGAGGTGGCCGTTCGCTTCCTGGCAGATTATCTGAACGGCGACCGGTACTTCAAAATCAATTTCCCCTGTCATAACCTGGTCCGCGCCCGGGCGCAGATCGCCCTGCTGCGGGATGTGGAAAGCAAGCGGGAAGCGCTCCAGAAAATGGTGGATGAATTGATCGGTTTGTAATACAAAATTCATTCTTTTAGAACAGCAAGCGTCTTGATTTGCCTGATCACATCATGCTATAATACATATAAATAGGCAGATTCATGCTGTCTGTTAAAAATTTATTGGAGGCATAAACATGAAAAAGGTTCTCTCCATCGTTCTGGCGCTCTGCATGGTTCTGGCGATGGCCATCCCCGCCATGGCTGAAAAAGACACTGTGAAGATCGGCATGGTGACCGACGTTGGCGGCGTAAACGACAAGTCCTTCAACCAGACCTCCTGGGAAGGCCTGCAGGCCCTGGCCGCTGAGGATCCTTCCTTTGAAGTCAACTATCTGGAAAGCAAGACCGACGCCGACTATCAGACCAACATCAACACCTTTATCGATGAAGAATATGATCTGATCATCTGCGTGGGCTACATGCTGGCCGACGCCACCCGCGAGGCTGCCCTGGACAATCCCGATCAGCTGTTCGCCATCATCGATGACAGCACCAACGCTGATCTGCCCAACGTGGCTTGCCTGATGTTCGCCCAGGAGCAGGCTTCCTACCTGGTTGGCCTGGTTGCCGGTTCCGTGACCGAGAGCAAGACCGTGGGCTATGTGCAGGGCATGGTGTCCGACAGCATGAACCTGTTCGGCATCGGCTACATCAGCGGCGTGCTGGAAGCCTGCCCCGATGCCAACGTGCTGCAGTACAACGCCAACAACTTTGGTGACATCGCCGGCGGCACCACCGCTGCCAAGGACATGATCACCAAGGGCGCCGACGTGATCTACCACGCTGCCGGCGGTACTGGCCTGGGCGTGATCAACGCCTGCGACGAAGAAGGCATCTGGGCCATCGGCGTGGATACCGACCAGTCCTCCCTGGCTCCCGATCACGTGATCACCTCCGCCATGAAGCGCGTTGACACCGCTTCCCAGGATATCTCCAAGGCCGTGAAGGCTGAAGCCTTCACCGCTGGCGTGCATCTGTACGACCTGTCCAACGGCGGCGTTGACCTGGCCCCCACCCGTGACCATATCCCCGCCGAAGTGCTGGAAGTGGTTGAGGCTGCCAAGGCTGCCATTATCGCCGGTGAAAAGACCGTTCCCACCGACGTGGCTGACGTGCCCGCCTTCACTCTGGACGACTGATATTGTCACACAAAAGAAGCTGCCCGCGGGCAGCTTCTTTTTTTGTGTTATCCAACCGACAGCGCTGGAAATTGGGATTTGCGAGGGAACGCCAGGGCCTGCGCTTAAACCACAAACGCCCTTCCCGCGCCAAGGCTTTGGGCCAGGTCCGCGAAGCGCTGGGCATAGGCGGCATCGGTTTCATATTCTCCCAGCACTTTTTGGCAGCGCTCCCGCACACCGTAGGGGCGGTAGCGGATAATTTTATAATCGCAGCGATCGCCAATACGCTCCGCCACATAGCGGACGGTGGTCTCATTTTCAGCATCCCGGTCCGGGAAAATGACGGTGCGCACCTCCTGCAGCTTTCCCGCTTCCAGCAAGTAGTCCAGGTTTTTCAGCACCTGATCCCGCGGATAGGAAATCAGCCAGTCGTTCCATGCCGGGCTAACGGCTTTCACATCCAGCATCACGCCGTCGCAAACCGCCAGCACCCGGGGATCGGCCTCAAAGTCAAAAGAGCCGTTGGAATCGATCAGGCAGGTTTTGCCAAGCTTTTGCACTTCGGTAAACAATTCGATCAAAAAATCATTCCGCAGGGTGCATTCGCCGCCCGATGTGGTAACGCCCCCGATATAAGGTGCGCTGCGGCGAATCTCCCCCAGGACCTCCTCCACCGTCATCCACCGGATTTTGGGGGACGCGTCATGGGGGCAGCGCCTGATGCAGGCGTCGCACTGCACGCATAACCCGCTGTCCCAGGCAACCCGCCCCTCCGCGTCCCGCCGCAGCGCCTTTGCCGGGCACTGATCCACACAGGCCCCGCAATCGCAGCACAGATGGATGGTTTCAGGATTATGGCAGAACAGGCAATCAAAAGGGCAGCCCTGGAAGAAAACGGAGGTCCGGTTGCCCGGACCGTCCACATTGGAAAACGGTATGATTTTATTTACCGGCGCTCTCTTCATGTTGCTGGATCCTCCGGTCCAGGGCATGGCCGCCGTCCTGGGCGCCTTTGCCGTAAAGCGTCACCTGGTTCAGGGACTGCTTATTCTGACGCAGCTTTTCTATCTCGCTCTTTTTGACCAAGTATCCGGTAACGCGCACCACATCGTTGTTTTCCAGATAGCCGGAGAAGTAGCGCAGGCCGTTGGCCAGGGAACCTTTGATGATGGGCAGGATAGCGTCCGGGGTTTTGAGGTAGGTTTCCTCAAACTTGAAAATATCGCCTGTACCCGTGGGGAAGTAGGGGTGGAACTGCTCGTTGACCTCCAGCTGCTCCAGCATGGTGGGTTCCACGCCAATGGGAATGCGGGTTCCGGGAGAATCATCCATGCCATCGGTATCAATGCCTACCTGCGCATGCAGGCGATAATGATGGTCATAAGCATCGCAGTAGGGGGCCGTATGCGCGCGGACCCGCCGGTCAATGGCATCCATAATGCGGCGGCCCAAAGCAGTGGCCTCCTTGTTCATGCCAAAGCCCTTCTTTTTATCGGTGATACCCAGCAGGTGGTTGCAGCATTCCGCCAGCCCCACCACGCCGAACATGCCGGTGAAGTTTTCCTGTTTTACAAAGCCCTCGGTGACCAGGAAATTGGTTTTAAAGAAGCTGCTCTGCTCCACAATAAACTTCACGCGCTTATCCATGTACTCCAGCTGCAGGTCAATGTATTTGGGCAGCTCGTTTTCAATGAAGTCCTCCGGGCTGCTGGCGTCCAGGGCGCATTCGTAGAGACGCATGCGGGGCAGGGTAAAACCGCCGCCGCCAATGGAAAGCCCATTATAGCAGGAGGCAATGGCGTATTTTTCGCCCCATTCCCCGACAAACATACGGTGATTGGCAAAGGAGGGCTTGGCCGTTTTGAGCATGCATTTGACGCAGGCCAGGGCAAAATCATCGCTGGTTTTCTCCGGGTCATAGCGCAGCGTCAGGTTGGGCACGGCCAGCTGCATTTCCTCGGTGAGCTCCAGCAAAATCCGTCCGGTCACCGAATCCTCCGGGCCGATATCGGCATGCACGAAGGAGTCGGTCTGCACCCGGTCAATATTACGCAGGAAAAGCCGCAGCACCTTCTTGGCGTATTCCCGGTCTTCCTTGATCACGAAGGGCTCCAGCAGCTTGTCCAGATCGCCCAGATACACCGGATAAGTGGTAATGGAAGGCACATGGCAATAGAAAATCTCCAGCACATTGACGGCTTCCAACAGGTCCGTGGGCGGCTCCAGCTGCAAAAAATCGCAGCCCTTTT
>JAFUGB010000093.1 GCA_017469605.1 Clostridia bacterium | reverse complement strand
GCCATCCTGCTGATGGTCAGCAACACCCACGATATCCAGGATGTGTTCACCTTCCTGGTGGCAGCGCTGGTATCCCTGGGCGCGGCGCTGGATATTCGGGAGGCCATCGCCGCCCGGCGCAAAAGCGAGGAGGCCGATGCCCTGGGGGATATGGTGGGGCAAATGGACGAGCTCAACCGGGCGCTTCGGGCCCAGCGGCATGATTTCCTCAACCATCTGCAGGTGGTGTATTCGCTGATCGAGATGGAGGAATACAAAGAGGCCGGGGATTATATCGAGCGCGTTTACGGCGATATGCAGAGCGTATCGAAGGCGCTGCGCACCGACAGCCCGGCCATCAACGCGTTGCTGCGCTCCAAGCTGGCGGCGTGCGAAAACGCGGGCATATTGACCCAGGTGGATACCTCGGGCAGCTGGAAGGCGCTGAGCATGCCAACCTGGGAATTCTGCCGCGTCCTTTCCAACCTGATCGACAATGCCATGGACGCGCTGGAAAATACCGCCAACAGCAGCCTGCGCGTGATGCTGCATGAGGATACCCACGGCTATGCCTTTTCGGTGGCCAATAACGGCCCGGCCATTCCGCCCGCGGCCATGCGCCGCATCTTTGAGCCCGGCGTATCCAGCCATGGCGAGGGCCGGGGCATGGGGCTGTACATTGTGCGCTCCACGCTGGAAAAATACGGCGGCGAGATCCATGTGACCAGCGACGCAGACCGCACCATTTTTTCGGGGCTGGTGCCCCACAGGAAGGAACACAATGCCGAAGAAACGAAGGATTCTTGACCGGCTGCTGGAGGAAGGCCTGTTTTCCGGGGAAAAGGAAGCCCGGGCTGCCGTGATGGCGGGTGAAGTGTACGCCGCCGGCCAGCGGGTGGCCAGCGCGGGGCAGCAGGTTTCCGCCGATGCCCCGCTGCGCGTCAAGGGGCGGCAGCTCCCCTATATTTCCAAAGGCGGCCTCAAGCTGGAGGGCGCGCTGGGGGATTTTGGCATCGATGTGGCAGGCTGCGTATGCATTGACGCCGGGGCGTCCACCGGGGGCTTCACCCATTGTTTGGTCAAAGCCGGGGCGGCGCTGGTGTATGCCGTGGACGTGGGCTTTGGCCAGCTTATGGGATCGCTGCGCCAGGATCCCCATGTGGTCAACCTGGAAAAAACCAATATTTCCGATGAAAAGCTGCTTTCCCTGGAACCGCGCCCCACGCTGGGCACGGTGGACCTGAGCTATCTTTCGCTGCGGTTGGGCATTCCCTCCTTTGCCAGGGTGCTCCATCATGCGGGGGAGCTCATTTGCCTGGTGAAGCCGCTGTTTGAAACCGAGGATATGGAGGCCCGGCGCACCGGCGTTCTGCCCGACGGCGCCTATGAAAAGGTGCTCTCCCATCTGATCCGCGATGTAAACGCCCTGCCCTATGCCCGGACCGTGGCGGTGACGCATTCGCCGGTGACCGGCAATACCGGCACCCGGGAGTTTTTCCTGCGCGTGGTTTTATCCGATACGCCGGGGGAAGCGCCTGACCTGGAGGACCAGGTCCGCGCCGCCGTCGCCCGCGCCCTGGCGCTCAGCGAATACGAAAAGAAAAAGTAAGAGGGATTATGTTCAAGCAGGATGAAAACGCGCTCCGCTTCGGCGCCCTGCCGCTGGATCACCTGTTCATTCAGGAATACCTGCCGGGGGCCAAGGGAGACTATGTAAAGGTATATCTTTACGGCCTGTACCTGAGCCAGCACCCCCAGCCCGATATGGGCTTGGAGGAGATGGCCCGGGAGCTGGGCATGGAAGGGGCTGAGGTGGAGGCCGCCCTGCGCTATTGGGAGCGCCGCCGCCTGGTGAGCCGGATCAGCGATAATCCGCCGGAATACCTGTTTCGCGGCGCGGTCCAGGCGGCGCTGTCGGGGGAAACGGCCATGGAGGCCGATGCCGACTACGTGGCCTTCTCAGAGGATGTGTACGCCCTGTTCGGCGGCGACCGCAAGGTGCGCCCTGCCGATATCGCCCTGTGCTGGGAATGGGTGCAGGACATGGGCCTGCCCCAGGAAACGGTGCTGATGCTGCTGTCCCACATGAAGGCTACCCGGGGCGTGCAGTTTTCCTTCCGTTCAGCCCAGGCCGAGGCCGTGCGCATGAGCGAGGAAAAGGTGCTCACCGCCGAGGACGCGGAGGCGTATTTTTCCCACAGCCGCGCTTTGCAGGACGGCGCCCGGGCCGTGCTGCGCCAGCTGGGCCGCCGCCGCACCCCCAGCCAGAACGAACTGGACCTGTACCGCAAATGGACCGAGGAATGGGCGTATTCCCAGGCGGCCGTCATCGCCGCCTGCGAGGAAACCACCAAGGGAGAACCCACCTTTGCCTACCTGGACGGCATATTGAAGGGCATCCGGGAGCGTTCCGGCAGGCAGGCCAACCGCTCGGGCAGCGATGTGCAGCAGCAGCTGGACAGCGAAAAGACCGAAAACCAGGCTGTGCGGAAATTTGCCCATTCCCTGGGCTTCCGTACGGCCACCGATATGGTCCGCAAGGCTTATGCCCGCCTTTGCAGCCAGTTTGATCCCCGCATCGTGCAATTGGCCGCCGACGAAACCTACAGGGCGGGGGGCGATCTGGAAAAAACCGAGATCATCCTGGAACGCCTCAGCAATCAGGGCATCACCACCCTGGAGGCCGCCCAGGCGTATTTTGAGGAAGCGCACCGGCTGAACGCCGCCCTGGCGCCCATCTTTGAAAAGTGCGGTCATCGGGGCACGCCCACCGTGGGCGACCGGGCGCTGTACCGCAAATGGACGGAATGGGGCTTCACCGAGGAAATGCTGCTGCTGGCGGCTGCCCAGGCCCGCTCCGCTGCCCGCAAAATGCCCTATATGGATAAAATCCTGGAAAGCTGGCGCCAAAATGGCGTAAGCACCCCGGCCCAGGCCGCGGCTCAGCAGCCGCCCCACGCGGGCGGCAAACAGGTATCCGCCCAGCAGTATACCCAGCGGAAGTATACCGAGGAAGAGCTGGAAAACCGTACCGACGATCTGTAAAAGAGGGAATATATCCGTATGAATAATCAGGTCTTTCAGCAAGTTTTAAACGCCTTGGCCCAGCGCCGCCATCAGGATGAGCGGGAGGAGGAGCGCCGCCGCCTGGAGGTGATCGCCCAATGTCCCCGGATCGGGCAGTTGATGGACGCCCGCCGGGAAGCCGTAATGAAAAGCGTATACAGCGCCTTTGCCGCTCCCGCCGAGGAAAACCTGGCCGAAAAGGTGGCGCAATGGAATGCCGATATCAAAGCCCTGCTGATCCGCGGCGGGTTTCCCCAGGATTATCTGGATCCGGTATTCACCTGCCCGCTGTGCGAGGATACCGGATACACGGGGGAGGGCAAAAAGGAGCTGTGCACCTGCGCCAGGGCGCTGTACGCGGGCCTTCTGGAAAAGGAGAGCAGCTTTGAAAGCCAGCAGGATTTTGCGCATTTTGACCTGTCGGTTTTCCCGGCGGACGTTCCGGTGGATAAAAAAGGCAGGACCCAGCGGGAGCAGCTGCGGGTATTTCGGGATTACTGCGAAGCCTTTGCCGACGCCCTTCCCCATCCCGATAAAAAGACGCTGCTGTTTTACGGGGGCAGCGGGCTGGGCAAAACCTATCTGCTGCGCTGCATCCACGAAAGGGCGCGGGAGCGCGATATTGCCTCCCTGTGCGTCACCGCCAATCAGCTGATCCGCACTGCGCGCAAAGCAATGTTCTCCAGGGAGCAGGAGGAAATGGACGCGCTGTTTGAAACCGAGCTTTTGCTGATTGACGATCTGGGCACCGAGCCGCTGATTGAAAACGTAACGGTGGAGGAGCTCTTCAACATCATCAACGAGCGGCAAAACGCCGGGCTGTGTACGGTGATTTCCACCAACCTGTCGCTGGAAAATCTGCAAAGCCGGTATACCGAACGGGTGATTTCCCGCCTGCTCAACCGCCAAACCTGCCAAAGCCTGCATTTTGAGGGCGTTGATATTCGCCGGTTGTAAAATCCTTCCGGAAGCGTTATAATAGCAATTGTTGCTTATACAAGAAAGGAGCATGGGTTTTTTATGAAAAACAATGCCGTAAAGAAAATCGTCAGCTGCGTGGTGCTGCTGGCGCTGTGTGCCGCCACCCTGTCCGGCCTTTATTTGGGAATCTTTGGCCGCAATACCGAATATGTCACCATCCATACCGAGAACGGCGATGAGCGCCAGGCGCTGTACCGTCAGGTGGCCTTTATTCCCAACACCATCAATGAAACCTGGAAGGAAGCCATCCGCCCCGAGGCCAAGCTGGGCGGCGGCTACAGCTACACGTATACCTTTGACACCGCCGACAGCGGCGCGCTGGATGCCGCGGCCAAGGTGATGCGTGAGCGCGCCCAGTCGCTGACCGGCGGCGCCAATGTCAAGGTGGAGAACGGCGCTGTAACCGTATCGGTGCCTGAAAACCAGCCCAACAGCACGCTGGCCGCCATCCTGACCCCCGTGGGCGCGTATGACTTCATCCTTTATAACGCCGCGGATGGCACCATGAGCGATCCCGTGCTCACTTCGGAGCATGTAAAACAGACCTACCTGAGCACCAGCGGCAGCACGGCCCAGGTGCAGGTACAGTTCAACAGCAAGGGCGTAAAAGCCTACAGTGAGCTTCGCGCCCAGAACAGCGGCTCGGTGCTGTATCTGCGCCTGGACGGACAGCCTGCCGCCTATGCCTCGCTGTCCGCGCTGAGCAACGATATGCTGGCTTTTTCCGCCTCCGACAGCACCACCGCTTATTTGCTGGTTTCCTGTATGCGCTCGGGCTCCCTGCCCGGCGATGCCACGCTGGCTGACAGCCAGGCCGCCCAGCCTGAAAGCGGCGCCGTGCGGGTGCTGATCATCGGCTGCGCCGTCCTGGCCGCCCTGGCGGGGCTGTGCCTGCTCTTCATCGGCCGGCTCAGCGGCCTGAGCGGCATTTGGGCCATCCTGGCCTGGATCGTGTGCTTCTTCCTGCTGGCTTCGCTCATCGCGGTGAGCGCCAGCTGGGTCATGAGCTCCCTGTCCATGACGGTGATCGTGCTGTGCTTCCTGGCCTTCCTGTATGGGCTGGTTGCGCTGTTTGGCGCCGTGGGCGCGCAGATCAAGCGTGGGCGCGGCGCTTATGCCGCCTGCGCCGACGCCTCCCGCCGCCAGCTGAAGCCGCTGGCCATCCTGTATGGCGCTGTGCTGCTGGCGGGCGTGGTGCTGATGGTGGCCTTCCGCGCCGCCGCGTATGGCATCCTGGGCCGCGTTGTGGCGGTTTCGGCACTGGTCAGCTTTGTGATGGTATTCGTGTTCCCGCGGCTGGTGCTGGGCTGCTTCGCCGCCCTGACCGGCAAAAAATAATCACCGACGGCCTGATCAAAGCGTTCTTCTTTCCGGAAGAACGCTTTGATGCTTTTCTGTACAGGAGACTTATGCACCGATTGATTTCCCGAGGCGCGGCGGGCACGCTGCCCGGCCTGCCGCCCATCATTGAAAGCCTT
Organism: Clostridia bacterium; assembly: GCA_017469605.1. Classification (GTDB taxonomy): domain Bacteria; phylum Bacillota; class Clostridia; order Christensenellales; family Aristaeellaceae; genus SFMI01. The sequence continues at coordinate 3,285 of JAFUGB010000093.1, read as the reverse complement.
TTGCTGGCCCGGGGCGTGGATACCCCGGAAAAGGCGCGGGCATTCCTCCATCCCGATGAAAGCCAGCTGCATGATCCTTTTTTGATGGAAAATATGGGCGCGGCCGTGCGCATCATTCGCCGCGCCATGGAGGAAGGGCAGTCCATCGTGATCTACGGCGATTACGACTGCGACGGTGTGTGCGCCAGCGTGACCCTGATGGAAACGCTGAAAGGGCTGGGCGCCAGGGCCGATATTTACATCCCCGGCCGAAAGGATGAGGGGTATGGACTGAACTGCGGCGCGGTGCGGCGGCTGGCCGAAAACCACCGGCTGCTGATCACCGTGGACTGCGGCATCACCTCGGTGGAGGAAACGGCGCTGGCCCGGGAATTGGGCATGACCGTGATCATCACCGACCATCACACCATTCCATCCCGGCAGCCCCCGGCCGACGTCATCCTGCATCCCCAGCTGGGGGATTATCCCTGTCCCTATTTGTGCGGCGCGGGAGCGGCCTATAAGCTGAGCTGTGCCCTGGAAGGCAAGCAGGTGCTGCCCTCGCTGGAGCTCTGCGCCCTGGCCACCATTGCCGATATGGTGCCGCTGCTGGAGGAAAATCGGGCGCTGGCCGCCCTGGGGCTCCGGCGCATGCGGGTGAGCCTGCGCCCAGGGCTCCGGGCGCTGCTGAGCGTGGCGGGCATTCGGGGCGGCGAGGCTGTTTCTGGCACCCAGGCAGCTTTCCAGCTGGCGCCCCGGATCAACGCCTGCGGCCGCATGGAAACGGCGCAGATTGCCGTAAAGCTGCTCATGGCCCCCGATGCCCTGACCGCCACGGAGCTGGCCCAGCGGGCCGATGGCCTTAACGCCCGGCGCAAAAATATAGAGCAGCGCATCCTGGAGGAGGCCGATGCCCAGGTCCGGGGAATGGACCTGGTGAAAAACCGCGTGATCGTGGTAATGGGGGAGGGCTGGGAAAGCGGCGTGGTGGGCCTGGCCGCCGGGCGGCTGGCCGAGCGTTACGGCTATCCCACTGTGGCCCTGAGCCGGGACGGCGATACCTGCGTTGGCAGCGCCCGCAGCGCCTGCGGCATCGATTTGTACAAAGCGCTGGCGGGCTGCGCGGATTTGTTTACGCGCTTTGGCGGGCACAAGCAGGCTGCCGGGCTGACCATTGCCGCCCGGCACGTGGATGAATTCCGCGAGCGGCTGTCCCAGGCGGTGGAGGCGCAGCTGCAGGGCCGGCCGCTGATGCCCGAAACGGTGTATGACTGCCCGCTGTCCCTGGAGGATATTACGCTGGAGCTGGTCGATGCCATGAATCAGCTGGAGCCCTTTGGCATGGGCAATCCGGCGCCGGTGTTCCTGCTGGAGGGGGTGGATGCGGTATCCGCCCGGGCGGTGGGCGCAGAAGGCGCGCACCTGAAGCTGACCCTTTCCCAGAACGGCGTGCTGAGGGATGCCATCGCCTTCCATATGGGCGATCGGGCGGGCACGCTGCACGGTCAATGCGATCTGGCGGTTACGCCGGTGGCCAATACCTTTGGCGGCCGCACGGCAGCCGAATGCCGAGTTGAGGCCGTAGGCAGCGCACAGGCAAGGTTTTTGACCGATGAAGCGGCCGAATCCATGATGCTTTTGCAGGAATTTGAAGGTTTTTGCCGAATAAACAATATTTCGGGCGATGTGATCGCCGCCGAAACGCTGCCCCCGCCGGAAGGGGTCCAGGGCACGCTGTACCTGTGCCGCACGGCGGAGACCGCTGCGCTTGTGGCGGCGCAGTATCCGGCGCTGGATATTGTCACCGCCCCCGATCCCCGGGCGTATAATGCGGTATGGCGCTGCGACGGGCTGAAGGCGCTGGGTCCATATCGGCGGATTGTGCTGTGCGACGGCCTGCTTTCACTGCACGAGGCCGCCTGTTTGGGCGGGCTGTATCCCGGGGCGGCGATCATGACGCTGCCGTTTACGCCGGCGCTGAAAAGCAGGCTGGACGCGATCAAATTTACCGTGGACGAAATGCGCGCGCTCTATGTGGCGCTGCGCCGGGGGCGGCAGCCGGACCGCGCCCAGCCCCGTCAGGAAGCCATGGTGCGCGTGCTGCAAAGCATGGCGCTGGTGGGGCCGGAATGCCAGCTGTTGCCCGTGCATAAAAGTGATCCCGCGCAGGATCCCCTGTATCGAATGATCCAAGGATGTGAAATGTGAATGGCTACGGCCTATGAATGTATGTCACTGGAGCAAATGACCGCGCGGCTGCTCCATTATCATCCCAATGCCGATGTGAAGCTGGTGGAGCGCGCCTATGCCTTCGCGGAGGAAAAGCACGCGGGCCAGCGGCGCCTGAGCGGCGAGCCCTATATCATCCATCCGGTATATGTGGCCAGCATTCTCACCGAGATCGGCATTGACGCGCCCACCATCGCGGCGGGCCTTTTGCACGATACCGTGGAGGACTGCGAGGGCGTCACGCTGGACACGCTGCGCCAGGAATTTGGCGACGAGGTGGCCATGCTGGTGGACGGCGTGACCAAGCTGGGCCAGCTGGACTTTACCGACCGGGAGGAGCGCCAGGCCGAAACGCTGCGCAAGATGATCCTGGCCATGGGCAAGGATATCCGGGTGGTGCTGATTAAATTGGCCGACCGCCTGCATAACATGCGCACGCTGAAGTTCAAAAGCCCCGAGCGCCAGGTGGCCATTGCCCGTGAAACGCTGGATATTTACGCGCCCTTGGCGCACCGACTGGGCGTGTACCGCATTAAGGCCGAGCTGGAAGACCTGAGCCTGCGCTATATTGATCCCGAGGGCTATGCCGACGTGGTCAAAAAAGTGGGCATGAAACGGGTAGAGCGCGAGGAAAACATCAAGGTTGTGATCGACGAGCTCAGCCAGAAGCTCAACGCCATGGGCCTGCACTACGAGGTGGCGGGCCGCCCCAAGCACCTGTACAGCATCTACCGGAAAATGGTGATCCAGAATAAGCCCTTTGACCAGATCTTTGACCTGATCGCCATTCGCGTGCTGGTGGATACCATTCCGGACTGCTATGCCGTGCTGGGCGTGTGCCATACATTGTGGACCCAGGTGCCCGGCCGGTTCAAGGATTATATCTCGGTGCCAAAGAACAACATGTACCAGTCGCTGCATACCACGGTGATCGGCGGCCGCAGGATCCCCTTTCCCTTTGAAATCCAGATCCGCACCTGGGATATGCACCGCATTGCCGAGTACGGCATCGCCGCCCATTGGCGCTACAAGGAGGGCGGCGATGACAAATCCTTTGATCAGAAGCTGCATTGGCTG
>JAFUGB010000092.1 GCA_017469605.1 Clostridia bacterium | reverse complement strand
TGGCCGAATCGCCCATTTTGGGCACGATTTTGCTCATGCTGGGGCCAGGGCTTTCAGCGCGAACCAAATGGGAAGTGCGCCCCGTCATCTGGGGCAGCAGCGCCAGCATGAAAACCAGTACGCCCATGCCTCCGATCCAGTGTGTGAAGGCGCGCCAGAACATAACGCCATGAGGCAGGCGTTCAAACCGCACGAGCACCGTGGCTCCGGTGGTGGTAAAGCCCGATACAGATTCAAACAGCGCGTCGATATAATTGGGGATCATGCCGCTGAGCACAAAGGGGAGCGCGCCGAACGCGCTGAGCAGCAGCCACGCCAGGGCCACGATCACAAAGCCTTCCTTGGCCCGCATGTTATTCTCCTGGGGCTTTGCCAGCAGCCACATGGGCAATCCCAGCACAGCCAGAATCAGCGCCGAAAACAGCAGCGACATGGCGTCATTGGGATCATGGTGGGCATAGCCGATCATCAGCGAAGGAATCATCGCCAGCGCTTCGATCAGCAGGATGGCTCCAAGCACCTTTATTACCAAACGCTTATTCATTTGCGAATGACCTCATTCAGATCGCTGATTCCGCTTTCGCAGGCAATTATGATCACCGTATCGCCAGCCTCGATATAATCGTTGCCGAAGGGCACGATGACCTGTCTGCTGCGCACAATAACGGCCACCAGCGTATTTTTCCGCATATGCAGATCCTTCAGCGGGATGCCGATATAAGGATCATTGGCCCGGGCCACAAATTCCAACGCCTCGGCCTTTCCCCCTACCAGCCTGTGCAGCTTTTCCACCTTGGTCCCTTCGCTGTTGGCGCGAGCGCGCACATAGCGCAGTATATTGGCGCAGGTAATGGACCGGGGACTGACCACGCTGTCAAGGCCCAGCGCGCTGATCAGGTCAGCGTAGGCCACACGGTTGTTTTTTACAATCACTTTGGGCACGCCCTGCTTTACGGCGTAAAGCCCGGTCATCAAATTTTCCTCATCCCGATCGCTCAGCGTGACAAAGGCGTCCATTTGCTTTAAGCCCTCCTGATCCAGGAGCTCCTGGTCGGTTCCGTCGCCATAAATCACATTGACGTCGGGCAGCGCTTCGCTCAGGCTTTCCGCTTTCTTCTGATTGATTTCGATCATGGAAACACGGATGCCCATGGGCGTGATGATTTTTGCCAGGTAATAGCTGATGCGTCCGCCGCCAAGCAGCATCACATCTTTTATTTTGCCGGAAGCTTTCCCCAGGTAGCGGAAATAGTTGGTGATCGTCACAGCGTCGGCGGCCACATGGATGCGGTCACCCGGACGAATGCAAAAATCGCCGTAAGGAATGAGCACGCTGCCGTCCCGCTCAACCAAAGCGTACAGCACCTGCGGAATGCCCCGAAGCTCCCTGGACAGATCGCGCAGCGGCAAGCCGGCGATGGGATCATTCTCCTGGATCCTGAAGGCTACCACTTCCACCCGGCCATGGGCCAGGGATTCCACATTGGTGGCAAACGGAAAGCGCAGCAGGCGGCTGATTTCCACCGCCGTGGCGCGTTCTGGGTTGATGGCCATATCGATATCCAGCTCATGCCGCAGCATACTGAGACTTTCGTTATATTCGGGATCGCGAATACGGGCAATGGAATACTTGGAGCCCATC
>JAFUGB010000091.1 GCA_017469605.1 Clostridia bacterium | reverse complement strand
CGTCCTTGACCAATGCCGCCGCTTTCCTGGCGATGATGCGCTTCACATCCATGCGCAGCTTCTGGTTTTCCCGGGTAGGCAAATCGATATGTCTGCCTTTCAGACGCACGGCGCCGCCCCGAAGGGATTCGATTTTTTCATCCCTCTCCAGCTTCAGTATATCCCGGCGGATCGTAGATTCTGATGTGCCCATTTCGGACGCGAGATCCTTCAGAAACACCATATCGTTGTTGGACAAAGTCTCCAGGATCTTTCCCTGCCGCAATTCTGCAATCATCCTAATTCCCTGCTTTCATAATAGATCAATCAGTTTATTATACTACTTTATTCCCGAACTGGCAAAGCTATTGATGAATTGTTTTTGGAAGATGAAGAACAGGATCAGTAGCGGAGCGCAGATCACGAACGCGCAGGCGCAGATATCGCCCCAGAGCAGGGCCGTCTCCGTGGATTTAGCAAACACGGCCAAGCCCACAGTCAGAGGACGCTTGCTGACGGAATTGGTCACGATCAGCGGCCAAAGGAAGTTGTTCCAGTGATAGCTGACGGAGATCATTGCGAAAGCCAGATAGGCAGTCTTGGCGTTGGGTACGTAAATCTGCCAGATGATGCGCATGGTGGACGCGCCATCGATGCGGGCGGCGTCCGTCAAGGCGGCGGGCATGGTCTTGAACTGCTGGCGCAACAGGAACAGGCCCATGGCGCTGCCCAGGAAGGGCAGCATGATCGCCAGCTTTGTATCCACCATCTTTAGATCCACCATAGTCAGGTAGTTGGGTACGATCAGCACATCGTTAGGGATGATCAGTTGCATGAAGATGATGGCCATCACCAGCTTTTCCCCATAGAAATCGCCCCGCGCCAGAGCATAGCCGCCCAGCGTGATGATCACGAACTGGATCGAGAAGGTCAGCACAACAATCACAATCGTGTTCAGGTAGTACTGGCCGAGCGGGATCATCGTGAAGACTTCCTTGAAGTTATCCAACGTGAAGGGCGTGTTGGGAATAATGCGCATCTTAAAGGAAGTTTCCGTAAACGCCGTCCCGATCATCCACAGCAGGGGTATCAGCATGAGGGCACCGAACAGGAAAGCTACTGCGATCGCGGCTTTATTTTTGATTCTCATTTCTGCCTGCTCCTCCCTGCTTAATTATAATGGATCGCTCTGTCGGAGTTGAAGAACCTCGGCAGCGAACTGAGCAGCAGAATCACCAAAAGGATGCTGGTGACCGCGGCGGCCTTGCCCTGATCAAAGAACTCGTACCCCAGCTGATAGATATAGTGCATCAGCAAGTTGCTGCCGTTGTTGGGCTTACCCTGGGTGAGGATGACCACGTGGTCAACCAGCTTGATGGAATTGGTGATTTCGATCATGGTCACGAACAGGGTGGTGGGTGCCATCAGCGGCACGGTAACGCGGGTCAGGATCTGCCAGAAGTTGCCGCCGTCGATCATGGCAGCCTCGAAGTACTCCTCCGACATGTTCTGCAGGCCAGACAGGAAGAAGATCATCACATAGCCGATTTCCTTCCACACGTACATCACGGCCAGCGCGGGCAGCACCGTTTCCGTGCGGGACAGCAAATCACCGATACGCGTATGAAAAATGGAATAGATCAGGGAACTGAACATGCCGTTTTCCGGCATATACAGGTAGCGCCAGATGCAGGCCACCGCGATCATGGGCATGACCACCGGATAGAAGTACGCCGTGCGCAAGAAGCGGAGACCGCGGAACTTGCTGTTGAGGATGATGGCCAGCAGGAAGCCGATGATCATGCTAGGCAGCACCGTCATCAGGGAAAAGGCCACCGTATTCTTGAGCACCTTCCAGAAGACGGGATCCGCGAACAGGGCGGAGAAGTTGGCCGTGCCGACCCACTTGGGCACCTTGTACCGGAAACCTGTTTTACAGAAGCTCAGGTAGATGTTTTTGAAGATCGGATAGACCGTAAACATGGACATGAGCGCCACGCCAGGCAGCAGAAGCAACCAGGATGATACCGTCCTTTTGGCCTTATCAGAAACTCTTTTGTTCACTGAGCGATCACATCCTTCAAGAAATAATATGCTACGTCCGCGTTTCCGCGGCTCTCAAAAGTCTCCTGCCGAAAGCCGATTCCGTCGCGTCACCAGTTTGACCGTCTTGTATGCCTGGGGATCTGTCACCGCTCCGGCGGAAACCCTGCAGGAAGGATCCGAGGGAAAGACTTGCGCCTTTCCCCCGTTCCTTGACCCAATATCTGATCAACGATACTCGGACAGGATCGCGTCCGCTTTCTTCTGCAGTTCAGTCATGGCCTCTTCCACCGTCATATCCTGCATGATGGCAGCTTGCACATAGTCGTTCACCAAGCTCCACATCTGATGGCATTCATAGGTGGCGATTTCGGTCACGGCGCCCGCATGCAGCTGATCCAGCGCACCCTGTACACCGGGAACCTTTTCCATATACTCTTTCATGATATCGGTCTCATACGCGCCTTCCACAGTGGCCAGATAGCCGCAGGCAGCGCACCAACGGGCCTGCTGTTCCGGCTCGGTGCAGTAGCGGATGAAGCGCCAGGAGGCTTCGCGCTCCTCGGGCGTGCAGTCAGGAGACATGAAGAAGCACTGACCGCCAGTAGAGCTGGTCTGGATCTTGGAATAAGGGATCAGGGCAACGCCCACTTCGAAGTCAGCGTTGCTGTAGATGTTGGTCAGGTTGCCTGAGGTGTGCTGCATCATGGCCAGCTTGCCATCGATGAACATGTTGGGCATATCCTCAAAGGCCAGCAGGTAATCCGGTACGCACTTGTACACATGATGCAGATCCACCCACCACTGCCCGGCATTGATGCTCGCTTCGGAGGTGAAGTACGTCTCGGTACCGGCGGCAGAGTTCGACACGCCGCCGTTCTGCGCGGTCAGGATGGAATACGGCCACTGGCTGTGACCCTGATTCTCGCACAGGCCGAAGCCGTAGCGCTCCACATTGCCGTTGGCGTCGGTCTTCATCAGCTTCTGTGCATATTCCACCAGGTCGTCCCAGGTGACCGGCGGCACTTCGGGATCCAGGCCCACTTCGCGGAAGGCATCCTTGTTGTAGTAGAAGATGCAGCAGCTGCGGGCGAAGGGAATGCTGATCAGATGGTCGTCAATGTAGCTGTCGCGGATGAAGCTATCCAGGAAGCTATCGATATAAGCTTCGCCGTCTTCATCGGCCGCCACCAGGTCATCCATGGAGGAGATGATGCCCAGAGAATCCAGCAAGTACAGGTCGTTGTAGGGAGCAACGTAGAACTGCGGCATGGTGCCCGCCTGGGCAGCCGCCTGCAGCTTGATGATGTTATCGTCGTTGGTGCCGGTATACACCATTTCTACCTTGTACTCGGGATGGGTCTCGTTGAACTCGCTCACGAAGGCGTCCATGGTCTGCTGCAGGGCACCGCCTGCAACGATCGCGAAGTAAAACTGTACGTCCGTGGTCTTTTCAGCATTGGCAACAGTGCCGCAGAAGCAGCTCAGCATTACCAGAGCGAGCATCAGGCTGATCATACGTTTTTTCATGAATGATTCCTCTCTTTCTGTTTATTGGGTATAGGTACAGAACGCTGTCTTTCCTTGCTCACACCACCACGCTTTCAATTGTCATCATGTTTTGTTCGAAACTGTCTTTTTCCTATTTCCGGGAAAACACTTTGCGCAACTATATACCGGAATAGGAACCAGTAGCTATATCATATATTACTTTTCAAATTTTTTCAATACATTTTTGCAAATTTTTTCAAAACAAGTCATTTCGATTCATTTTCATGCCATTCTGCGGCCGGACATCCCCCTATCATGCCGGAAAGCGTACCGCGCGTTTTTCCTTTGGTGCCTTTACTTCATCAGCTCGGTGATCAGACGTTGGGCGGCGATCCCGTCATGTTCCGCGACGACCCGCGCGATCTCTTCCTTGCCGACGCGATCCACCTTGGCCTTAATCAGCTCAAACACGTCCAGATTCGCCTGACACTCCGCCTTGCTCTCTTCCCGAATCGGGAAGGTATCAAAAAATACGACACCGTTATAGCCGTACCGCTCCAGATAATAAACGAATTCCGCGCACAGAGAAAAATTAACGGAGCCGAAGATCATGCCGCTGTCTTTATAGCCGTACCCATCGTTCATGTGAAGTCCATACAGGCGGCCTTTGGACGCCGCCAGCGCAAGGCCGTAAGCAGGCAGATCATGCTTCATCAGCATATGGCAGAAATCCAGCGTACAGCCGATATTGGGCCGGTCCACGCAGTCAATCAGGTACATCACCATGCCCGTGCTGTCGATCATGGCAAATTCCCGCTCTTCATAAGGTTTATATTCCACGCTGATTTTCAGGTCAGGCGCATAATCGCATACTTCCCGGATCCCCTCGACCATCAGGTTCCAGCAGGTCTCGTAATCCGTCTGGAATGCATATTCAAAGCCGTCGTTTTCAAACCAAAGGGTGACTACAGAGCCGCCGATCGCGCGGCATACGTCGCATCCATCCTTAGCGAGCTGCACTGCACGCCGTCTCAACCCGGGATCGTCGTTCGTGAAGTTGCCGCGCAGCCATTCCCTGCGCCAGCGGATCGCCAGGCCGTTCACACGCAGGGGTGTCATCCGTCGTTTCAGTTCCTCCAGGTCGATACCGGCAAAATGCTCGGGGTAATTGAATTCCAGATGTGTGATCCCTCGCATCTGCTTATAAGCGTCGATGGCTTCATAGACAGTTTGTCCCTTGAAAACAAACGAATTGAATCTTCCGGCGTAATTCATGTCTTCATTTTCTCCCATTCATTCTTTTTGATACATCGCCATGGCTTCCGATAGGGAAGGCATGGCCGGCTGTCCACCTGTCCTGCACACCGTTTTCGCGCTGCAGCACGTGGCAAACGCGGCGGCGTGGAAAAGATCCATACCGTTCAGTAAAGCCCAGCAGATTCCCCCGATATAGGAATCTCCCGCGCCGGTGGATTCAACCGCTTTCACCTGTTTGGACGGGATATGCAGGCTCTTTCCATCCGTCCGGAGCACGGACCCCGCTTTGCCCAGGGTCACAATGCAGCTGCCGCCACATCGTTCCGCCATCCGATGGATTTCCAGTTCGGCACGGCCGACCGAATCGATTTTGCATCCCGCGTAAAAGCCGGCTTCGACCTCGTTGACGATCAGCAGATCGACTTTCTTCAGCACTTCTTCGGAAACTGGCGCGGCAGGCGCGGCGTTCAGGATCACATACCCCCCCTTTTCCTTCGCTTTGCAGATGGCATATTCTGCGACAGAAACGGGGATTTCAAGTTGTAGCACGACGATGTCCCCCGCCTCCATGATCCCTGCGGCGGCATCCACATCCGTCTGGTCCACGGCGCCGTTCGCGCCCCGGACAACAGAGGCGCGCACTCCACCGTCATACAACGACTGGGCCACGGACATTCCGCTACTGCCGTCGATGACCCGCAGATATGCCGTATCCACGCCAAAGTGCTCCAGGTTCTCCTTTAGAAAAGCGCCGCTCAGATCGTTTCCGATACAGCCGAACATGCAGGTGCGCAGGCCCAGCTTTGCGGCCTGCACCGCCTGATTTCCGCCCTTTCCGCCGCTACAGTATTCCACGGAATCCGCGAAATTGGTTTCCCCTTCCTCCGGAAGCTTTTTCAGCTTAAGGCACACGTCATAATTCAAAGCGCCGATCACGATGACTTTGTTATTCACAGGCATATTCTTTTCCTTTCCATCAGGTCCTGTAAGGATCAAATCGCTGATTTCATTATGGCATGCTTTTTGCAAAATTTCAATACTTTTCGTTTTTTTTCATTTTTTGTAACTTTTTGAAACGCGCCGATCACTGCCCGTTTCATCTATCGCCTCGCAGCCCCATGCACAATCCGGAATCCCGCAGCCGGATCTCACATAATCAAAGGGGCTGTTGCACTAAGCCTGACAAAAAAACGGAGAAGTTCGTAAGAACAACTCCGTTTTTTGCTGTATAATGCAACTGCATGAAACAATATCAGCAAGCAGATTATACAACAAAAGAAACGGCGATGCAAGTAGTTTTGCCGCTGGATGTGGAGACCATCATTCCGGAAGACGATTCGGTGCGGACGCTCATGAGGATAGCGGAAAGGATCAATTATACAAAGCTGTCCGGGGCATACGAGCGGGTAAGCCCGCGGGAAGCCACACCGAAGCAGATGTTCCT
>JAFUGB010000090.1 GCA_017469605.1 Clostridia bacterium | reverse complement strand
CGCAGCAGGAGCCCCCCAGCCAGCGGAACCAGAAGGGTCACTGCAATCATATACAAGCTTCGCACTCCTTACATCAGGCTGGAGGCGATCCCGCCGACAAAGCCTGTGAGCGCTGTGGGGAACATTCCCAGCCCCAGGCACAGGCAGGCCAGCACGATCATGGGCGCCAGCATGATCCAGGTGGGTTCGGCCCCCGGCAGATCCTCGCGCTTGACGCTGTTTCCCGGGAAAAAGCCGCGGATCACAATGGAGAACAGGTAGCCTGCCGTCAGGATGGCGCTGACCAGCAGCACCGCCGGTCCCACCCAGTTCCAGCCATAAGCCATGGACAAACCGCCCTGGGCCAGATACCATTTGCTGATAAAGCCGCAGGTGGGCGGTATGCCGATCAGGCCCATGCTGACAATGGTATAACACCACATGGCAACCGGCATCTGTTTGCCAATGCCAGTGAGCTCGGCCACCTTGGTTTTGCCCGTTTTATAGATGATGGCGCCTGCCGTCATAAACAGGGTGTTCTTGATAATGGAATGGAAGATGATATGCAGCAGCGCGCCGGTCATGCCCGTCTCCGTCATGGTAAACAGGCCGAAAAGCACATAGCTGACCTGGCTGACGGTGGAATACGCCAGGCGCTTTTTGAACACGCCCTCTTTAAACGCCAGCATGGAGCCCAGGAATACCGTCATGATGGCCAGCACCAGCCAGGCAGTCTGCACCCACGTACCCCGCAGGAAGGCCGGCCCCACCAGATCATAGATCACGCGAATGATGCCCAGCACGCCGGCCTTGGTGATCACGCCCGACAGCACAGCGCTGGCCGGGGCGGGCGCCACCGGGTGGGCCGTGGGCAGCCAGCCATGGAGCGGGAACATGCCGGCCTTCACCGAGAAGCCCAGCACCATGAGGAAGAACACCACCAGCAGCATATTTTCATGGCCGGCCACCTTTTCCATATCCAGCACGCCGCCAGCCGTGAAGGTCAGCGTCACGGCATAGCGGTTCAGGAAAAAGATGCCCGCCAGCGCCAGGGACGCGCCGATCACCGAATAAATCAGGTACTTGATGCCGGCAGCCACGGCCTCACGGGTCTGCGTATGGGTCACCAGCGGCAGGGACAAAAGCGTCATAGCCTCATAGAACATATACAATGTCACAATGCTTCCGCACAGGCTCAGGCCCATCAGCGCGGCCAGTGTGAACAGGTAGAAGGCGTAAAAACGCTTTTCGTTCTTTTCATGGTGCATATACTCAAAGCTGTATATGCCTACGCAGGCGAACACCACGCTGATGAAGCCCGCGTACAGGCGGCCCACGCCGTCAATCTTCAGCAGCACGGGTATTTCGGGCGTCAGATTGAACAGCACCAGGCTGTTATCGGGCCGGGGCAGGATGGCGGCCACCGCCGCCACGGTGAGCACCAGCGCCGCCGTCACGGCGATCCGGCGCAGGCGCATATCATCCAGCGCCTTGACAAAAGCAACACACAGCCCGCCGATCACCGGAATCAGCAGCGGCAGCACCAGCAGAAAATCCTTGGTATTGATCACGGATTCCATGAGTTTTTTCTCTCCTTTATCCAAACATGTCCAGGCCCTGCCGCAGTACCGTAAGCACGGGCTGGGAAGCCACGCCCAGCGCCACGGTGACCGCCGTCAGCACGGCGCAGGCCAGCGCAAAGCAGAAACCGCCATGCCAGCGGGGCTGTTCAGCGATGCTGTTTTCCTCCAGGCGGAACAGCGTGACCACCGTACGGCCAAAATACGCCGCGTTCAGCATGGTGCTGGCCGCCAGCACCGCCAGCACAATCAGCATGCGGTGCCCGCCCCAGGCGATGGCTGCTTCAGCATAGGTCAATTTAACAATGAAGCCGCTGAGGAAGGGAATGCCGATCATGCTCAGCGCGCCGACGGTAAAGGCCGCGCCGGCGATCGGATGCCGGTAAATGGCACCGCGCATGGCCTTGAAAGCGTGCTTGCCCTCCGAGGCGTCGCACAGCCCGCCGGCCGAAATGAACAAAAGCGATTTGCACACGGCGTGGGCGATCAGCTGAAACATGGCTGCCAGCATGCCCGCGTGGGTGCCCAGGCCCATGGCCATATAGATATAGCCGATCTGAGCCACCGAGGAGTAGGCGATCATCCGGCCAATTGCCCTTTGCCGGATGGCCACAGCCGATCCGATTATCGCGCCTGCCGCGCCAAAGATAAAGAGCACATCGGCAACGCCGGTATCAAACACCACCTGCAAGCCAAACACCCGGTAATAGAACTTGATCAGCAAAATGATATAGCCCTTGCTGATCAGGCTGGACAGGATGGCGCTGCCGGACGGCGTGGAAAAGGAATAGGCATCCGGTACCCAGGTGTGGAAGGGAAACAGGGCGGACTTGATGCCAAGGCCGATGGTGACCAGCGCCACCACCACGGTGATGGGCTGATGATATTGGCCGGTGGCCGCAAGCTCTGCGATCTTTTCCTGAATGTTGCTCATGAGCAGATGGCCGGTCAGGTCATAGAGCAGCGTCAGCGAAAGCAGGAAAAGGCCGGAGCCCACCAGGTTCATGATCATGTAGCGGGCGGCCGCCGCCAGCGTCCTGCCATTGTTCTTGGCACAGATCAGGGCGCAGGCAGCGATGGTCATGATTTCCAGGAATACATAACCGGTAAACACGTCGTTGGTGAACACCTGCGCCATCAGAGCGGCAGTGCTCAGCTCGCACATGACAAAAAACAGGTTTTGCCGATCGGGCAGGATATCCCGTTCAAGGCTCTTTAATCCGCCCAGCACCGAGCACAGCATCACCGCCGCGAAGCACAGCGCCACGGCAGCCTCCAGCATGCCCGCCCGGATCTCATTGCCCCAGGGCGCGGGAAAATGGCCCATCATGTAGGTATAGCTCTGGCCGTAGTGCCGCATGTATTCCAGGAACACCGCGGCCATGACCGTGACCAGGGCCGTCACCGTAATTGCCGTGCGGCGGGCAGCCTTGCTCCGGAGCACCGAGGTCAGCGACGCGCTGGCCAGGGGCAGCAGTATCATGGCAAAGGG
>JAFUGB010000089.1 GCA_017469605.1 Clostridia bacterium | reverse complement strand
GTCCTTCTATCATGCAAAATCCTGTTCTGCTTTAATCATTTTCAGTCTCCGGGCTGTCCTGGGAGGGAACCACCGGGGCCACATAAATGGCCAGCGTGATCTGGGTATCCTCCAGCACGCGCTCTCCCTCCTTGGGCACTTGGTCGGCCACCCGGTCAAATTTGCTTTCATCCATGGTTTCGTGCTCCACGATCTGCACATCGTTAAAGCCCGTTTCCCTGGCCAGGTTCAGCGCCTGTCCCCGGGTCATATCGATAAATCGGGGCACATTAACGCTGCCGCTGACGATCACCTTGATGATCTTATTGGATTCCATCTGTCCCGCGGCGGGATCCTGCTCCAGCACGATCCCGGCATTCTGGTCCGATTCGATCCGCTGGGTCACCAGCACGGTAAAGCCATATTTTTGTGCTTCGGCCTGGGCGTTTTCCAGGGATTTGCCCAGGATATCCGGCACACCCTGCTGTTCCGGTCCAGTGCTCACAAAAATAACCAGCCGTTCCCCACGTTTCATGGGATATTGGTACTCTTTTGATTGAAGGATCACCACTCCAGCCGGTATTTTTGGATCACTTTGGCGAACAGTCTCCACAATAATCCCTTTTTCCTGACCAATCCGGATGGCATTCTCCTCGGTTTCTCCAATCAGGAAGGGCGCTTCGGTGCTGTTCATGATGCGCCTGGCGATCACGACACCGCCATAGGCCAGAACGGCGAGCACCAGCACGGTAAGCGCCACCGCCAGCAGCGTTTCCCTGCGTTGTTTTTTAAGGCGCTGGCGCTGAAGCTTTTCGGTATTGACGGCGACCGTGCGCACAGGCTCCTGGAGCGCGGTTACCGGCATCGTGACGACCTCGGCTTCGGACTGCGGGTTTTTCATCGCCGCGCGGATGGCCCGGGCCATATCAGCCGCATCCAAATAGCGGCTGTGCATATCCTTGCTCATGGCGGTGAGCACCACCCGCTCCATGGCGGGCGAAATGCCTTCGGCCATCTGGGAGGGCGGCACCGGGGGCGTGGAAATATGCTGCAGGGCGATGCTCACCGGCGTATCGCCGTCAAAGGGGACCTTGCCCGTGAGCATTTCATACATGACCACGCCCACGCTGTAGATATCGCTGGCGGCGGTCACGCTGTCCCCCCGGGCCTGCTCCGGCGAAAAGTAGTGCACCGAGCCCATCACGTTATCGCCCTTGGTCAGCGTATTGCTGCCCGCCACCCGGGCAATGCCAAAATCGGCCACCTTGACCATGCCCTCGGCATTGATCAGCACGTTTTGCGGCTTGATATCCCGGTGGATGATGCCGTTATCATGGGCGTGCTGCAATGCTGAAAGGATGCGAATGGCGATCTGCCCCGCCACAGGCTCGGGCAGGCGCTCCTTTTCCTGGATGATATCCTTCAGCGTGCGGCCGCGCATGTACTCGATCACCAGATACCGGTAGCCATCCTCTTCCCCCACGTCCAGCAGGTTCACGATATTATGATGGCTCATTTTGCTGGCGGCCAGCGCCTCCCGGCGGAAGCGTTCCAGGAATTCCTCATCATTGCCCAATTCAGGCCGCAGCACCTTGACGGCCACATCGTGGCCGGTGCGCAGGTCACTGGCGCGAAACACCAGCGCCATGCCGCCCTTTCCGATAAACTCCTCCAGCTTATACCGCTGGGCAAATACACGGCCGATCATGCTCATGCATCCACCTCCAGCAGCATCACGCTGACATTATCCTTGCCGCCATGCAAAAGCGCCAGCTCAATGAGCCGGTCCACCGCGGCCTGGCTGTCCATGGCGGCCAGGGTTTCGGCAATTTCGGGATCGCGCACCAGATCGGTCAGGCCATCGGAGCACAGGAGCCATTTTTCCCCGGGGGTTTTGAGGATTTCCACCACATCGGTGCGCACCGTTTCATCGGTGCCCACCGCCCGGGTGATCACGTTGCGATAAGGATGATGGAAGGCCTCCTCCTCAGTAATGGCCCCGGACCTGACCAGATCGCCCACCAGGGAGTGATCCTCGCTGATCTGGCGCAGCCGCCCATCCAGAAACAGATAAGCCCTGCTGTCCCCCACGTGGCCCAGCAGGATATGGTCGCCATGATCCCACAGCGCCGTCATGGTGGTGCCCATGCCGTTTAAGGCGCTGTCCTCCAGCGAACGCCGGTATACCGTACTGTTGGCGGCGCGGAAGCCCTGCTGCATGCCCTCGGCGGATGGTGTCCGCCCCGCCAGCGTATCCCGCAGGGTGGTAGCGGCCAGCAGGCTGGCCACCTCGCCCGCCTGATGCCCGCCCATGCCGTCGGCCAGGATAAAGATCCCCTGCCGATCGTCCGCCAGCACGGTATCCTCATTCTGCTCCCGCACGAGCCCTACATGCGATTTGTAGTACGCTTTCATTGTTCCTCCAGATAATGCCTTCGCAATTGACCGCAGGCGCCGTCGATATCATCGCCCATTTCCCGCCGCCGGGTCACTGAAATATGCCGCTTTTCCAATTCCTGCATAAACCGGACAATAGCGGCCTCATCAGCGCCCCGCAGCGCCTTTTCCTCCACGGCGTTCAGGGGGATCACGTTCACATGGCACTGCATTCCCCGGAGCTTTCCAGCCAGTTCGGCCGCATGCTCCGGCCGGGAATTGATCTCGTTCAGCGCGTATTCAAAGATTACGCGCCGGCCGGTTTTTTCAATATAATAACGGCACGCATCCAGCACATCCTCCATGGGATAGGCGTTGGCCACCGGCATGAGGCGCTTGCGGATCTGATCGTTTGGCGCGTGCAGCGAAAGCGACAGCGTAACCGGCAAGCCCTCCTCCGCAAAGCGGCGCATCTGGGGCACCAGCCCGCAGGTGGACAGACTGATGTGCCTGAGACCGATATTCAGCCCCTCATCCAGGCTTACCAGCCGCAGAAAGCGGGTTACATGATCGTAGTTATCCAGCGGCTCGCCGCTGCCCAT
>JAFUGB010000088.1 GCA_017469605.1 Clostridia bacterium | reverse complement strand
GATGATGGATAATCCGGAACAGTATATCGGCGCTTTTGCCCAGGCCGGCGCCAATGCCATTACCGTGCATGCCGAAATCGGCGGGGATATTGCCGGCGTGCTTTCCGATATTCGCGCCCGGGGCTGCCTGGCCGGCCTGTCGGTGAAGCCGGGCACGCCGGTGGAAGCCGTCCGGCCCTTTTTGCCCCTGTGCGATCAGGTGCTGATCATGACGGTGGAGCCTGGGTTTGGAGGACAGAAATTCATGGCCGATATGATGCCCAAGGCCCGCGCGCTGCGGGAATGGGGTTATCAAAAGCCGGTGCTGGCGGATGGCGGCGTCAACGCGCAGACGGCAGCCGATTGCGCGGTCGCCGGGATCGATACGCTGATCATGGGTACGGCGCTGCTTAAGGCCGATGCGCCCGCCGCTGTAATCGCCGCCTGCCGGGCGCTGGAGGCTTGACGCATGAAGCAGTCCTATAAAAAAGCACGCGCCAAATCCGGCGGCTTTCAGCATAAGCACAGCCTGGGGCAGAATTTTCTCACCGACGTGGGTTTGCTGGAAAGCTTGATCGATGAAACCGGCGTGGGCCCGGAGGATCACATTCTGGAAATCGGCCCCGGCGGGGGAGATATGACGCGCCTGCTGGCCGGCCGCTGCAAAACGGTAACGGCGGTGGAGCTTGATCAGGATCTGATCCCCATCCTGCGGGTGGTCATGGAAAAGGCCGAGCATTTTACGCTGGTGCAGGGCGATATTCTGCGGGTGAATCTGCCCGAAATTATGGCGGGGAAAATGCCCTTCCATGTGGTGGCCAATATTCCCTATTACCTGACCACCGAATTGCTTACATTGCTGCTTTCCAGCGGCTTGCCCATTCGCAGCGTCAATGTGATGGTCCAAAAGGAGGCCGCCCAGCGCGTGCTGGCCGCGCCCTCCACGCCGGAATACGGCCCTTTGGCCATCCGTGCCCGGTATATTGCACAGCCGCGGCTGGCCCGGATCGTGGAAGCGGCCTGCTTTACGCCGCCGCCCAAGGTGGATTCAGCCTTCCTGTGCATGCCCTGGCGGGACGCGCCCGCTGTACAGGTGCGGGATGAAAAGCGTTTTTTCAAAATCGTCAACGCCGCTTTTGCGCTGCGGCGAAAAACGCTATGCAATAATCTGATATCGGCTTTCCATTTGTCCAGGGAGGAAGCCGCGGACTGGCTCAAACGGGCCAATCTTTCCGAAACGATCCGCGGCGAGGCGCTCACGCTTCAGCAATTCGCTGACCTGGCCAACGCCGAAACTTGAACAAAATTTGATTTCCCTGTGCAATAATGACCGGTGGAAAGGAGGAGAGAGCGGTGAAGCAAAAGCTGGCGGGTTTTATTGTTCGTACCCGGGCGCTTTGGATGGCGCTTTTGCTGGGATTATCCGTTGTTGCCGCGCTGTCGCTTTCCAATACCCGGGTCAATTATGATCTGACCTCCTATCTGGCGGAGGATACGGAAACCAAGCGCGGCATTAACCTGATGAACGGGGAATTTTCACCGATTTCAGCCATGTCAGTGGTGCTGCTTGACGTCAGCGAAGAGGAAGCCAATGCCCAGGCCGGGGAGATGGCGGCGCTGGAGGGCGTGCTGACCGCGGTTCATGATCCGAAAGAGGGGTTCCGGGAGGCGGACGGACATGTGTACCGGCTGATCAACGTCAATATGGACGCCGACCGGGATGAAGCGGTGCTGGACGCTGTGGAAGCGCAGCTTGCCCATATCGGGCATCTGATCAGCGGCGGCGCCAAGGATAACCGCAACCTGCGGGACAGCATCAACCGGGAAATGCCCACCGTTATGGCCGTTTCCTGCGCCATCGTTTTCCTGATCCTGCTGGCGATGACCGGTTCGTATGTGGAACCCTTTATCTTTTTTGCCGTGATTGCCGTGTCCATTCTGCTCAATATGGGCAGCAACTGGATTTTTGATTCCATTTCCTTTATCACCTTTGCCGTCACCGCCATATTGCAGCTGGCCCTGGCGATGGATTATTCCATCATGCTGATGAACTCCTTTGATCGGCTGCTGTCTCAGGGCCTTGCTCCCAGGGCCGCCATGACCCAGGCGCTGTGCGATGCCTTTATGCCCATTTCGTCCAGCGCTCTTACCACCGTGGCGGGCATGCTGGCGCTGGTGTTCATGAGCTTTACCATTGGCTATGATATTGGCGTGGTGCTGGCCAAGGGCATCGTGCTCAGCATGCTGACCGTGTTCCTGCTGATGCCGGGGCTGCTGACGCTTTGTGCCCCGCTGCTCCGCAAGACGCGGCATAAGGCGCTGCATATTTCAGGCGGGGGCGTCAGCCGCCTTTCCAGCGCGCTGCATGGGGCGCTGCCCCTGCTGCTGATCGCGCTGATTCTGGTCAGTGCCGTGCTGCAGCGGCAAAACGTGTATACCTATACTGTGCGCAATATCGGTGAGGAAGCGCAGCGCATCGGCACCCTGTTTGGCCAGTCCAACCAGCTGGTATTGCTGTTTCCCCGGGATGACAGCGACCAGGGCATCGAAAAGCAGGAGCAATTGATCGAGCGCGTCAGCGCGCTTACGGCAAATGACCGCCCCGTGGTGCAGAAGGCCCTTTCCATGGTGACCACCGGCAAGGCGGCGATGACCTATTACGACGCGGCCAGCGCGGCGCGGATGCTGGGCCGCAGCGAGGCCAGCGTGCAGTCCGCCTTCAACATGCTGAATATAGAAACGCCCATCCGGGGCGATGAACTGGTGGAAAAAATGTCCAACCTGCTGCATGCCATCTCTTTCCTGATCCCGCAGGATGCCGTGGAGCAGCTGGAGCAGGTAAAGGACCAGCTGAATACCGCCAATACCGTGTTCAACGGCCCGCATTATTCCCGGGCGCTGCTGTCCCTGGATATCTCGCTGGCAGATCCCCAAAACCATGAAACGCTGGAAGAGATCCGCGCCATCCTGCGGGATATTTATGGCCAGGATACCGCCATGGCCGGAACACTGCTGGCGCTGGATGATATTGCCATTTCCTTTTCGGAAGATATGCGGCGCGTGTCGCTGATCACTGTCATTTTTGTGTTTCTGATTGTGCTGGTCTCTTTCCGCTCGGCGGTGATCCCCGCGCTGCTGGTCTGCGTGATCCAGGGCGCCATCTGGATCAATATGTGCTTCTCCAACTGGTATGACGGCAATATCTTCTTCATGTGTTATCTGATCTGCGTGGGCCTGCAGATGGGCGCCACCATCGATTACGGCATATTGCTCACCAATCATTACCGCGTCCAGCGCAGATCGCTTCCTCCGCCCGAAGCGGCGGCCCAGGCGATCAGCCTGTCCCTGCAAACCATCCTCACCAGCGGCCTGGCCCTGGTAGTGGCGGGCTTTTCGGTGGGCATTGTCAGCTCGGTGTACTATATTTCCTCCATCGGCACCATGCTGGGGCGCGGCGCGCTGGTTTCGGTGGCGCTGGTGCTGCTGCTCCTGCCCAAGCTGCTGCAATGGCTGGACCGTTGGGTCGCGGGAAAATAAAGGACCCATGCAAAAACTCCATGCGGGGAAACCCTGCATGGAGTTTTTGCTTGCCTTTTTTATCAGAACCGGAGTTTTTCCTCGATGAAGGCTTTCAGGTCGGAAACCTTC
>JAFUGB010000087.1 GCA_017469605.1 Clostridia bacterium | reverse complement strand
GCGCACAGCGAAAACCCGCTGGACAGACCGAAAAATAAGTAAACTTATTTTTCGGCTGGCCAACGGGTTTTCTTCTGCCCGGAAGCTCTCTTGCAGCATCCAAGTTACAGGCGCAAATTGTTAGTTATTTCTTTTAAGCCGGTTCGCCCGACGGGATGCAAGGGATGAAATCCCTTGCCGCAGGATCATAAGGGCCGCGCAGGCCCTTATCGTTCCCCCACCAATTTCTGTTTGTACAGTTTTATTTTGCGATCAGTATCAGCAGAAGGAAAAGGGAAAATATATGAAGCTCACCGAGCTGAGCGAGGTGGTGGAATCGGACAAGCCCTTCGTGCTGGATGAAATGATGGTCCAGCACGATTACGAGGGCTTCATTTTCTTCGGGGCATTGGCTTTTTCGATGCCCGGAAGCGCCTTTGACGCGGTGAATGCTTCAGCCGGAGAACAGGATTAATCCAAATGCTCAAACAGATCGCCTGCGCCGGTATCCTCCCCCACCTGGCTGTAGGCCAGGCCAAACGCGCTGCCGTCGCATACGCCTTCGCCAAACGTCAGGTTCCTTCCCTTCAGCGACTTACGCTGGTAATCCTGAAGGGCATAGGCTTCCTCCGCCATTTCCCGGGCGGTCCTTCCGCCGTAATAATCCAGCGGCGTATCGTAATCGAGGATCGTTTCCTGATCGCCATACAGGTGCAGGTACAGCTTTTTTACCTTCCAGTTTCCCCAGTTGGCGTAGCCATACCCCACGTCATATTTTTCATCCATAGCCGTGGTCAGCGAGCGAATGGCGGCGTCTGCGCATACCCTGTGTCCGCCGTCGATGCCTTCGCCGTTTTTGGAGTGGGTCACCAGTACGTCCGGCTTGTACATGCGCATGATCCGGGATACATGGCGCACAAACTGCACCTCGCTCCAGTTGTCATACTGGCCCTGCAGCGTTGTACTCATATTGGGCCGGAAGTACGCCATATAGGGATAATTTCTCAGTCCGCACATCCAGGCGCCGTCCAGCAGCTGGCTTTTATAGGCCGCGATGGTGTTGACGCACTCGCAGAGCATGATTTCCTTGCCCTGGGCGATATAGGTGGGCAGCAGGCCGCCAAAAAACAGGTATTCATCCCCCGGATCGGTGATCAGAAGCACCAGGTCGGCCTTGCCTCCAAAATCCTTCCACCGCTGCACCCAGCCGGGCACCTCTCCCTGTCCCAGGACATGCAGCTCGCTGACCTTCATCTCATATCCCTCTTTGTCCGTATTGACCAGGCGGATGGCCGCATAGCCCTCCGGCAACGGGATATACTGATTATAAAACGCTTCCTCGGTGGCATACACCGTGCGCCACTCTCCAGTGGCGGCGTCAAAAGCGCGGGCTTCCCAGGGCGTCAGATGCCCCCAGCTGACGTAAAGGCCATACAGTGGCTCGCCCGCAGGCGCCGTAATCTCCACATAGTTGTTTTTCTTGCCTGTCCAGTACGTATAATAATCGCTGTCGGTCATGGCGGCGATATTCTTTTTATCCTGGGATACAGCGATTACGCAGCGTTCGGTAATATCCTGGGCCTCCTCCGCCAGGGCGGGCAGGCAGGCAAGCAGGATCAGCAGCAGGCATACGGCAAGCTTCTTCATCGGCAGTCCTCTTTCCATCGTAAAAAAACGGCCCATTCCCCGTGGAACGGGCCGCTGATTGGCATGGCTGATTATTGATTATTCCTCATCCTCGGCGTCCATGGCGGCCAGGAACTTATCAAATACAGCCTGGGAAACATCGTCGTCCTCCACGCTGACGTAAATATCCTCGCCGTTCTCGTCCTGCTCGATCTGTAGGATCACCACTTCACCGTCGTCACCCTCGGGCTCGTTGCCCTCTTCGTCCAGCACCATCAGCACCACGTATTCCTCACCTTCATGGGAAACGGTGGTAAGGTATTCAAACTTGGATACCGTGCCGTCCTCATCCGTCAGTTCTACAATATTATCCTCTTCTTCCGGGATCAGGTTGTTGTTTTCATCCGTCATCGCGTTAACCTCCTCAAATTAATCCACCATATGGGACGCTTCTATATTGCGCTGCAAATCCAGGTACTGCTGCAAAATCACGGCCGCGGCCACCTTATCCACCGTACCCCTGCGCTCCTCCCGATGCATGCCGCCCTCAATGAGCGCGCGCTCGGCGGTAACGGTGGTAAGCCGTTCATCCTGGTAGATCACATGCAGCCCGGCCAGCTCCAGCTGTTCCGCCAGGGCCAGCACCTTCCTGGCCTGGAATCCGATGCTGCCGTCCATGTTGCGGGGCAGGCCGCACAGCACGCTGTGGGTGCCCATTTCATCGCAAATCGCCTTGATATGCTTCACATCCGGGCCAAAGCCCACGCGCTTATATACGCTGTGGGGCGAGGCAATGAGCCGCGTTTCATCGCTGACGGCAATGCCGATGCGCACATCGCCCACATCCAAGGCCACAATCCGTCCCTGCGTCATTTGTCAAAATGCTCCGTCAGATAGAAGTGTACCAGCTCTTCCAAAATTTCATCCCGCTCAAAACGTCAGATCATGCTGCGGGCATTGTTGAAGCTGGTGATATAAGTGGGGTCGCCGGTCAGGATAAAGCCTGTGATCTGCGTAATGGGATCATACCCTTTGGCCTGGAGCGCGCGGTAAACATGCTCCAGGATCGCCTGCGCAGTGCTGCGCCCGTCGCGGATTGGATGCAGCTTCGTGGTATCGGTCAGGTTAGACAAAACGGCCACCCCCTTTACTGAACTCTTATTATACCCGTTTTTTTCAAAAATAGCAATAGCAAAACGCCCGTTTCAGGGTATTTCCTGTTTTCCCAGCCATTTCAGCCCTGTGCTTATTTGCCATATTTACCATTAAAACAGACAAGTATTGACATTCCGACGATCAACACGCTATAATTATAAGATAACATGGTGGCAGGATTTGCGGTGGGCTTTGCAAGGCGATTGCCCGTCCGTGAATGCTTCCGCGTTGTCTTGGCCGTATCAGCCGCCAATGCGCTAAGCCTGTTCACCGGCGATTTT
>JAFUGB010000086.1 GCA_017469605.1 Clostridia bacterium | reverse complement strand
TATCATTCAGGATGATCCTCCTGATCCTTTAACCGCCTGAACTGTTCCTTCTTGTTTCCCATCTTTATCGATGGTTTGTTTGCTGTCCGCTTTTTTATAATTCATTGTTTCAAACTTTTCTTCCCCGGGAAGAAAGCGCGTATTCCCCCGTTCAATTTCTTTCTGCCTGCTTTTGTAGCAGGGATATATCGGTATTACAGCTCCACCCGGAGGGAGGCATGGCCGGTCAGCTCCCGGGTGCGTTCGTCGGGCTGGCCCATGCCCACGTAGAATACGGGCTTGCCCTCAGCCACCAGTGTGCCGGAAGCATCCACCACAAGCAGGCTGCGGGCGGCGATGGGGAGGCTAAGCTGTTGGCTGCCGCCGGCGGGCACATGCACCCGTTTAAAGGCTACCAGCCGGGGATGGACGGGGGCGTTTGCGCTGCCCTCGTTCTGGCAGTATATTTGCACTACGTCGTCGGTATCCATCGCGCCCGCGTTGCGCAGGGTCACGGTCACTTCGGCGCCGGTATCGGTTTTGCGGGCGGCGGCCGCCGTCACGGATACATCGCCATAGGTCAGGCCATAGCCAAAGGGATACAGCGGCTTGCCCCGGAAATAGCGGTAGGTGCGGTTGGTCATGGCGTAATCGGTGAATTCGGGCATTTCCGCGAGCTGCTCATTATAGTAGAAGGTCACGGGCAGCTTGCCGCTGAAGGACTGCCTGCCCAGCAGCAGATCGGCAATCACGCGGCCGCCCTGAGCGCCGGGATACCAGGCCATGACCACGGCATCGGCCTTTTCCCCGGCCCCGGCCAGGTCGATGGCGCTGCCCGCCATCAGGATGATCACCGTGGGCTTGCCTACCCGGAGCACGGCGTCCATCAGTCGGCGCTGGGGATCGGGCAAAAGCAGGCTGCTTTTATCGTCGGAGCCGTAGGGATTGCCGGTGTCGCCCTCTTCGCCCTCCATGGTTTCATCCATTCCCACCACCAGTACCACAGCGTCGCTGTTTTCGGCCACGGCCAGGGCCTCCGCCAGGCGATCGTCCTTGTGCTGGCTCAGGTTTTCGCTGTCGTCCAGGTACAGGTGGCTGCCCACGCTGCACAGCACCCGGGCACGGCCCTGGAAGGCATCCTGGATACCCTCCTGCACCGTGATATAGCGGCTGGCCGTGCCGTGGTAGTTGCCCATCAGCGCCCGGCGGCTGTCGGCGTTGGGGCCGATGACGCCAATGGTTTTGATTTTATCGGCGTTCAGCGGCAGCATGCCGTTGTTTTTCAGCAGCACGCAGGATTTATAGCCCGCTTCCCGGGCTTTTTCCAGGTGCTCTTCGCATTCCACCTTGGTGTAGGGGATGCTGTCAAACTCGCTGCCGCCCTCCATGATGCCCAGCATGTACCGCGTGGTGAACAGATGCACGGCGGCGCGGCGCACGGTATCGGGCGCCACCAGACCCATTTGCACGGCGGCCACCAGCTTATTGTCATAGGTGCAGCCGCAGTTGAGGTCGCAGCCGGTATTGAGGGCCAAAGCGGCGGACTGCACCTCGTTTTCGGTGACGTGATGGCCGGTATGGAAATCGCGGATGGCCCAGCAGTCGGATACAAAGTGCCCCGCAAAGCCCCATTCCCTGAGCTTTTCCATCAGCGGCGGATTGGCGCAGCAGGGATCGCCGTTGGTGCGGTTGTACGCCCCCATCACCGATTCCACCTTGGCTTCCTTTACCAGCGCCTCAAAGGCCGGCAGATAGGTTTCGGCCATGTCCTTGGGGCTGGCCGTGGCATTGAACTCATGGCGCAGCTTTTCGGGCCCGCTGTGCACGGCAAAGTGCTTGGCGCAGGCGGCGGATTTCAGGTGTTCGCCGCTGCCCTGCAGGCCGCGCACGTAAGCCTTGCCCATTTCGGCGGTGAGGGTGGGGTCCTCGCCAAAGGTTTCCTGGCCCCGGCCCCAGCGCGGATCGCGGAAAATGTTGATATTGGGAGACCAGAAGGTGAGCCCCTTGTAGATATCCCGGTCGCCGTGAGCCGAAGCGGCGTTGTACTTGGCGCGGCCTTCGGTGGCGGAGATATCGCCCAGCTGCTCAATCAGCGCCGGGTCAAAGGTGGCGCCCAGGCCGATGGCCTGGGGATACATGGTGGCGGCGCCTGCCCGGGCCACGCCGTGCAGCGCTTCGTTCCACCAATTGTAGGCGGGCACGCCCAGGCGCTCAATGGCCGGGGCCTGGTAGCTGAGCTGCTCGCAGGCTTCCTCAACGGTCATTTGCGCCACCAGCGCTTCGGCCTTTTGGCGGGCTTCCTCACGGTTCATCATTTTATTTTCTCCTTCAATATTTATAACCTGATCTGGGGGAACACGTCCTTCAGCGACGGATAGATCTTGCGGAATTTAGCGTACTGCGCGTCATAGCGGGCGGCGATTTCGGGATCGGGCGCCACCACGGCCCGGACCTTCACCAGGGCGTCGGCGCATTCCTGCACCGAAGCGTACGCCCCGCAGCCCACCATGGCCAGCATGGCGCCGCCGTAGCCCGGGCCTTCCTCGGCCACGGGAAGCTCAATGGGCAGGTTCAGCACATTGGCCATGATCTTCTGCCACAGGAGGGATTTGCCGCCGCCGCCGCAGAGCTTGCTGGACTTGATGGGGATGTTCAGCGCCCTGGCAATCTCATAGCTGTCGCGCATGGCAAAGGCCACGCCCTCCAGCACGGCCTGCACCATGTCGGCCCGCCGGGTGTCCATGGAAAGGCCAATAAAGGTGCCCCGGGCATTCACATCGTTAATGGGGCTGCGCTCGCCCATGAGATAGGGCAGGAAAAACACGGGATTGCGGCCCAGGCGGTCGTCGGTGATATCCTTTTGCTCGCCGGCGTAATCCTTTGTGCGCAGGATTTCATCGCACAGCCATTTGTTGCAGCTGGCCGCCGAAAGCACCACGCCCATCAGATGATAATGGCCGTTGGCGTGGGCAAAGGAATGCAGGGCGTTGTAGGGATCCACACCGAACTTGTCGCTGGCGATGAATATGGTGCCGCTGGTGCCCAGGGAAATATTGCAGCTGCCGTCTCGCACGGTGCCGGTGCCCACGGCGGCGGCGGCGTTGTCGCCCGCGCCCGCGATGACCTTAACGCCTTCGGGCAGGCCCCATTCCGCGGCGATTTGGGGCCGCACGGTACCCACCACGTTGTAGCTTTCATAAAGGGTGGGCAGCTGGTCCTCCCGCACATGGCAGAGCGCCAGCATTTCAGGGGACCAGCGTTTGTGCTGCACGTCCAGCAGCAAAATGCCGCTGGCGTCGCTGTAATCGCAGCAGTGTACGCCGGTGAGCCGGTAATTGATATAATCCTTGGGCAGCATGATCCTGGCAATGCGGCTGAAGTTTTCGGGCTCGTTTTCCCGCAGCCACAAAAGCTTGGGGGCGGTGAAGCCGGCGAAGGCGATATTGGCGGTATATTCCGAGATTTTCTTCTTGCCGATGGTTTCGTTCAGGTATTCCACCTGTTTTTCGGTGCGGCCGTCGTTCCACAGAATGGTGGGGCGGATCACCTGATCATCCTTGTCCAGCACCACCAGGCCGTGCATCTGGCCGCCGCAGCCGATACCGGCCACTTGCCGGGCGTCAAAGCCGTTGAGCAATTCATGCATGCCCTCCGTACAGGCCCGCCACCACGCGCCGGGCTCCTGCTCACACCAGCCGGGCTGGGGGAAAATCAGCGGATATTCCTTGGATACGGCGTTTTTGATGGCGCCGTCGCCGTCCACCAGCAAAAGCTTAACGGCCGAGGTGCCCAGGTCGATGCCAATATACAGTTTGCCGTTCATATGCCTGTTCAGACCTCCTTATTAAAATACAAAGCATGGCTGTCTTGCGCTTATTATAGCAAAAATTTACAGCGGCGGCAATACGGCATCGGGCGATATTTGGACGGAACATAGCCATTTATTGCTTTTAAAATTCCATACAGGATATTGTATTTTTCCGCTGCCGCGCTATAATGGGGGCCGGATCGCAAATGTGAAAGGAAATGAAATCCCCATGCACCTGCTTTTGTC
This sequence comes from Clostridia bacterium, assembly GCA_017469605.1. Taxonomy (GTDB): domain Bacteria; phylum Bacillota; class Clostridia; order Christensenellales; family Aristaeellaceae; genus SFMI01. The sequence goes on along the minus strand of JAFUGB010000086.1, from coordinate 3,726 downwards.
CACAGCCATTGCGCTGTTTGCCGGGCTGATGATGACCCGCGCGTTCAAGTACATGCATTTAAAGTTCCCCGATGTGACGGCTTTCCTGATCGCCGGCGTGCTGGTTGGCCCCTTTGTGCTGGGCAGGCTGGGCGTTGACGGCCTGGGCTTTATGTCCATGGAGCAGCTGGATAAGGTGAGCTTCCTCAATAACGTGGCCCTGGGCTTTATTGCCTTTGATATCGGCAATGAGTTCCGCCTGGCCCAGCTGCGGCAGACCGGCAAGGCCGCCACGGTGATCGGCATCATCCAGGCCGTGATGGCCACGGCGCTGGTGGACGCGGCGCTCATCGCGCTGCATTTCATCGTAGGCCCCGATGTGCTTCCCCTGCCGGTGGCCATTACCCTGGGCGCCATCGCCAGCGCCACCGCGCCTGCCGCCACGCTGATGGTGGTACGCCAGTACAAGGCCAAGGGCCCGGTGACCGGCCTGCTGCTGCCCATCGTGGCACTGGACGACGCCGTGGGTCTGGTGATCTTTGCCGTGTCCTTCGGCATTGCCGAGGCCATGGAGGGCGGCGCGCTGAACGTGGTGTCGGTGATCATCAACCCGCTGCTTGAGATCGGCTGTTCGCTGGTGCTGGGATCGCTGATGGGCGCGCTGCTTACGGTGCTTGAAAAGATGTTCTTCTCCAATTCCAACCGCCTGTCGCTGACCATCGCCTTTGTGGTCATGACCATTGCCCTGGCCTCGGTGGAGATCCCCCTGGGCGGCGGCGCCGAAATCAGCTTTTCATCGCTGCTGGTGTGCATGATGCTGGGTACCATGTTCTGCAACCTCAGCGAGTTCTCGGCCGATATCATGAAGCGTTCGGAAAAATGGACCGCGCCGCTGTATGCGGTGTTCTTTGTGCTGTCGGGCGCGGAACTGGATTTGACGGTATTCCGCTACCCGGTGATCATCCTGGTGGGCGTGGTGTATATTCTGGTGCGCTGCGTGGGCAAATACTTTGGCGCGCTGCTCAGCAGCTCCATGATGAAATGCGGCGATACCGTGCGCAGGTACCTGGGCATTACGCTGTTTCCCCAGGCCGGTGTAGCCCTGGGCATGGTGGTAACCGCCCAGAAGCTGGGAAACGGCATGGGCGCCGCCATCCGCAATATCATCCTGTTCAGCGTGCTGATCTATGAGCTGATCGGCCCGCTGCTGACCAAGATGGCCCTGACCGCCGCGGGCGAAATCACCTCCGGTGCCTCGGACCATCAGAATCGCGCACGCTTTCAGATGCCCAAGCACAGCGCTTGACGGAAAAACGTTGCAAAAAAACCGCCATCCTTCCGGACGGCGGTCCCCGGCCGCTGGCGGCTGCCGGCCTTATCCGCGGCTTTCGTCCTCTGCCATGCGGTAGCCTACACCCACTTCAGTGAATATATATCGGGGCTCATTGGGATTGGGCTCCATCTTTCTCCGGATGCTGGCCATATGCACCCGGAGAATTTTATTGTCCATGCTGGCGGCGGGGCCCCACAGCTCCCGCAGGATGGCCTTATACGTCATTACCCGCCCGGCGTTGCGGCCCAGCAGCGCCACAATGCGGAACTCGTTGGGCGTCAGCCTGATATCCTGGCCGTTCACCGTGACCCGGTAGCGCTTGTAATCGATTTCCATGGCGCCCACGCGGTAATGCCCCCGAAGGCCGATTTCATCCCGCTCGGTGCGCGTATAGGTATGCCGCAGCGCCGTGCGGATGCGGGCCAGCAGTTCCACGGCGCCAAAGGGCTTGGTGATATAGTCGTCGGCCCCCGCGTCCAGGGCGGCCGCCTTATCCTGCTCCATGCTGCGCGCCGATATCACCACGATGGGCGTCTGCGTCCAGGCGCGGACGCTGGCGATGATGTCGCTGCCGTCCATATCCGGCAGGCCCAGGTCCAGCAGGATGCAGTCCGGGCAGTGGGAGGAAATGACGCTCAGCGCGCTTTTTCCGTTTGCCGCCGTGATCACGTCATACCCCTCGGCTGAAAGCGTGGTTTTTAAAAAGGTAATGATGCCTGGATCGTCTTCTGTGACCAGTATTTTATTTTTGATCGTTGCCACTGTTAGCCTCCTCCTGCCAGGGCAGGTAAAACCGCAGCGCGGCGCCGCCATGGACGCTGCTGTCCACGGTCATTTCGCCGCCGTGGGCGCGGATGATGGACGCGCAGACTGAAAGGCCGATGCCCATGCCGCGCCTGTCGTCGGTTCGGGGACGGTCGGCCTGGGCGCCTCCGCGCAGCACGCGCTGGCGCTGGGCCGGGGGGATGCCCGGCCCGTCATCCTCCACCGACAGCGCTATACGGTCGCCCGCGTCCCTGATATGCAGCCAGATCTGCGTGGCGCCTTTGGCATGCGCGCTCACATTGTCAAACAAATTGATCAGCACCTGCTCGATCAATATGCCGTCCATGGGCACCAGCAGGATGCGCTCCAGGGTATCGGCGCGGACGGGCAGCGCGTTTTCGGCGCGGCGGTATTTCAGGATGGCGCTGCCCACGATTTCCTCCAATACCTCATCCTGCTTTTTCAGCGTGACGCTGCCGGCCGAAAGCCGTGTTACCGAAAGCAGGTTTTCCGTGACCCGTACCAGCCATTGGGCGTCGTTATGAATGCCGCTGACCAGCGCCTGCTGGTCCTCCCGGGAAAGCGCCTGCTCCTGCAGGGCGGAGCTCGCTCCCAGCATGGCCGAAAGCGGCGTGCGGATATCATGGGCGATGGCCCGCAGCAGATTGGCGTGCATCTTTTCCCGGTCGGCCTCATAGCGCAGGCGTTCCTGGCGTTTGATCTGGGTGGTGAGCGTGCTGATGAGCACCGATACGATCAGCATGACCGCCATGGTCAGCGGATACCCGGGATAGGTGATGTCAAAGGCCCAGAAGGGATAGGTAAAAATAAAATTGACGCAGAAGGTTCCGGCCAGGGATGCGGCAATGCCCCAGGCATACCCCTTCGTGAAGCGCGCCACCAGCGCCACCGCCAGGATAAAAACCGCCATGGCAAAGGGATTGTTGTCATCATTGATGCCCGAAAGCGCCATGGACAAAAGCACCGCGCCGCCCATAACAAGCCCAAACACCATCAGGCTGTAAATCAGGTTTTTCCCATTTTGTTTTTCCATAGCGATCTCCCATGCAGAACTGCGCCTTATTATAACATGTCCAACGGTTTTTTTGTTAATCCCGTGGGCGCGCCGCCCCTTTCTTTCCGGAAAATTAGCGCCGATACATAGTATGATGAAGCTGGCGTCAAAACGGGGAGGAGGTGGTGTGCATGTATAGTGAGGAATACAAACGGGCAAAGAAGGAATTCATCAACTGCCTTTGCATGGGAATCATCGGCATGGGTGTACCGTTCGTATTGGCCTTCAGGGAATGGTGGCCAATCATGCAGCGGGAAAAGCAAAAAGCCCTGGCCGCAAATCATAATCAATAAAACAAAAGGAGTGATACGCTTTGTTTGAGCTGATCTGCAATATCCTCCTGTTCGTGTTCCTGGGGTATACCTACTTCACACACGTGCTGGAGGCCAAGGTACCCAAGGCGTACCTGAAAAATCCCAACGTGCTGTATCCCAGCGTCTGGCCCAAGGTTATCATCCTGCTGCTGCTGATCTGTATTGCGGTCAACATTTACAAAATCATCAAAAAGAACAAGGGAAATCCCGAGTTCACCTTTGCCGCCTTCGGCAAAAACAGCATGGTTTTCATCAAATCC
>JAFUGB010000085.1 GCA_017469605.1 Clostridia bacterium | reverse complement strand
GCCTTCTGATAATTCAATTGTTTTGACTGTCAATAAGGCTCTGGCTATGCTCAGGGCAAGAGGTTTTATCATTCAGGATGATCCTCCTGATCCTTTAACCGCCTGAACTGTTCCTTCTTGTTTCCCATCTTTTTCGATGGTTTGTTTGCTGTCCGCTTTTTTATAATTCATTGTTTCAAACTTTTCTTCTCAGAAGAAAGCGCGGAATCCTCCCCGTTACGTAATGGGCGCGGGATTGAAGATGCACAGATAGTTGTGCATGCCGTATTTCTCAGCGAAGGGCTGATCCTGGCCGCTGGCGCAGGCGATGATCTTGTTGAAGATCTCGGTGCCCACCTCAGCGATGGTCTTTTCGCCAGTGGCCACGGCCCCGGCGCTGATGTCAATAATGTCGGGCCACTGTTCCTTGAGTTCGTTACGGCTGCACACCTTGATCACCGGCACGGCGGCCAGGTTATAGGGCGTGCCGCGGCCGGTCATGAACACCTGCAGGCCGATACCGCTGGCCATTTGGCAGGGGCCGCATACGATATCGCTGGCCGGGGTGGCGGCAAAGATTTCGCCGTGCTTGGTGGGCCGCTCGGCGGGCGAAAGCACCTCCACGATGGGCGAGGTGCCGGATTTGGCGATGGAGCCCATGGCCTTTTCCACGATGTTGCTTAGGCCCCCCTTCTTGTTGCCGGGAGTGGGATTGGCGCTGCGGTCCACATTGGCCTCGGACAGGTAGTTGTCATACCAGCGCATTTCGGCAGCCAGCTTGTCGCGTACTTCGGCAGATACGCAGCGCTCAGCAATGAAATGCACGCCGTCGCGCACCTCGGTCACCTCGCTGAACAGCACGGTGCCGCCGCCCTGCACGATCATATCGGCGGCATAGCCCGCGCTGGGATTGGCCGATACGCCGGAGAAGGCGTCGCTGCCGCCGCACTGCATGCCAATCAGCAAATCGCTGAGGGGCAGCTCCTCGCGCCTGCGTTCGTTGAGGATTTTCAGCTTCTTTTCCGCCATCGTCAGGATGGCCTGCATGCAGCCCTCAAAGCCGCGGCACTCCTGCAGCACCACCACGTTTTCGGGGGTGTTGTTCTCCGGGCCCACCAGCATATCGGCGGTCAGCTTTTCGCAGCCCAGGGAAACCACCATCAATTGGCCCCCAAAGTTGGGATGATGGCAGATATTGCGCAGGGCGCGGATGGGCACCTTCGCTTCTGGGGCATTGATGGCCACGCCGCAGCCATAGGCGTGGTTGATGGCTACCACGTCATCCACGTGGGGATACTTGGGAAGCAGTTCCCGGCGGATGCGCTCGGTGGCCACGTTCAGCGTCCCCTCCACGCACTGCACCGTGGTCTGGATACCCAGGAAATTGCGGGTGCCTCCATAGCCGCCCTCGGGGTTGCGGTAGCCCATCCAGGTCCTGACCGGCGGCTCGGGCAGATCGGTGCGGAGGTTGGTGCCAAAGGGCATATCATCCAGGCTGGGCGGCGTGGGCAGGCGCAGCATATGCTCGTTGATCCACTGGCCCTTGGCGATGGGATCGATGGCATAGCCCAGAATAACGCCATAGCGGATGATGGCACCGTCCTTGAGGATATCGACCAGGGCAATTTTATGCGCCTGGGGAATGACGCTCAGCGTCACCACGCCGGGCATCAGCTCGGTGCCTTGGGGCAATTCCTGCACGGCGATGGCCACGTTGTCCTCAGGCTTGATCTGTACGTATGCACGCATGGCTTTCTCCTTGAAAGGCCGACCGGCTTGCATCGGCCGGCCTTTGGTCGTTTTTTATCTTACCAGGCAGGGCTTCTTGTTGTCAAACTTCCAGCCGGGGATCAGGAACTGCATGCCGATGGCGTCGTCCCGGGCGCCCAGGCAGTTTTCCATGTAAATCTTGTTGGCCTTTTTGACCTGCTCCAGATCCACGTCGATGCCAAGGCCGGGCTTTGACGGCAGGTCGATGCAGCCGTCCACGATTTGCAGCGGCTCCTTGGTCAAGCGCTCGCGGCCCTCCTGCCAGATCCAGTGGGTGTCTATGCCGTTCATCTTGCCGGGGATGGCGGCAGCGCACTGGGTCACCATGGCCAGGGAGATATCAAAGTGGTTGTTGCTGTGGCAGCCCCACATGAGACCGAAATCATTGCACAGCTGGCCCACGCGCACGCTGCCGTTCATGGTCCAGAAGTGGGGATCGGCCAGCGGGATATCCACGCTCTGCAGGGCGATGGTATGGCACATCTGCCGCCAGTCGGTGTTGATCATGTTGGTGGCGGTGGGCTTCATGGTGGCCTTGCGGAACTCGGCCATCACCTCGCGGCCGGAGAAGCCGTCCTCGGCGCCGCAGGGGTCTTCCATGTAAGCCAGCACCTTTTTCAGGTCGGGCGCCACCTCCAGCGCTTCCTTCAGGCTCCAGCAGCCGTTGGGGTCCAGGTCCACGCGGGCGTCGGGGAAGGCCCTCTTGATGGCGGTGACGGCTTTTACTTCTTCCTTTGGGGCCAGCACGCCGCCCTTGAGCTTGAAATCCACAAAGCCATATTTTTCCACGGTGGCTTTCGCCAGCTCCACGATGGCGTCGGGGGTCAGGGCTTCCTCATTGCGCAGGCGATACCAGGCGCAGTGGCTGTCCTCCTCGCTCATATAGGGCAAGGTGGTTTTCTTACGGTCACCGATATAGAACAGATAACTCAGGAACTGCACGCGGTCGCGCTGGATGCCGTCGCCCATCAGGGCCGCGGCAGGCAATTCCAGATATTTGCCCAGCAGGTCCAGCAGGGGCGCCTCAATGGCGGTCACCACGTGCACGCCGGTGCGCAGGTCAAAGGTCTGCAGCCCGCGCACATCATCCTTAATATGCGCGGAAAGCCATGTGCGCACCTTGTTCAGCGTGCCCTTGTAATTGGCGATGCTGGTACCCAGCACCAGATCCTTCACGTCCTCCAGGGCCTTGGTGATTTTCTGGCCGCCGGGCACCTCGCCCACGCCCAGGTTGCCGGTGCTGTCCTCCAGCACCACCACGTTGCGGGTAAAGTAAGGCGCGTGCGCGCCGGACAGGTTCAGCTCCATGCTGTCGTGGCCTGCCACGGGGTACACGTCCATTTTGACTACCTTAGGGATCATTGGTTTTGCCCTCCTGTATCTTATTGTTTCATGTTCATGCCGATGCGCACGGCCCGCAGCAGCCGCTCGGCGGCGTACTCGTACAGCGCCGGGGCGTCGGCCATGGCTTTTTCAAGACTCATTGGGCCGGATACCGTGGTCATGATGGTGCTTTCGCACAGGTCAAACAGGCCCTCGGCCCCCTCGCCAATGCCGCCCACGATGGCCAACGTGGGGATGCCCTTGGCTGCGCAGCGCCTGGCCACGCCCACGGGCACCTTTCCGAAGCGCACGCTCTGGCCGTCGATGCGCCCCTCGCCGGTAATGGCCAGGGAAACACCCTCCAGCTTCCGATCAAAATTCACCGCGTCCAGTACGGCGTCGATGCCGCTTTTCAGCTGCGCGCCCAGCACGCCGCCCAGGGTTGCGCCCAGGCCGCCGGCAGCGCCTGCTCCAGGGAAGGAAGAGATATCGCGCCCGATGGCCTTTTCCACGACGGCCGCGTAATGCGCCATGCCGGCCTCCAGCTCATCCCGGATGGCAGGCGTCGCACCCTTTTGCGGACCGTAAATGAAGGTGGCCCCGTTCTCCCCCAGCAAGGGGTTGGTCACATCGCAGATCACGGTGATGGCGGTTTTCCGAAGCTCGGGCAGCAGGCCGGAAAAATCGGCGTTTTGCACGTTTTTTATTTCACCGCCGATGGGCTCCACATCCTTTCCCTCGCCATCGGTAAACCGTGCGCCCAGGGCAGCCAGCATGCCGATGCCGCCGTCGTTGGTGGCGCTGCCGCCGATACCGATGAGGATATTCCGCACGCCCGCCTTGACGGCGACGGCGATCATCTCCCCGGTGCCCAGGCTGGTTGCTTTGCGAGGGTCCTTCCGATCCTCGGGCACATAGGGCAATCCGCTGGCCTGGGCCATCTCCATGACGGCGGTACCGTCGCTGAGCAGCCCCCAAACCGCCGTTTCACGTTCAAAGAGCGGGCCGGTGACGTGCGTCACCATCCGTTTGCCGCCCATGGCCCGCAGCAGCGCGTCTACCGTGCCCTCGCCGCCGTCGGCCACAGGCACGGCCACGGTATCGGTGCCCGGAAATATGCGGGCTGTCACCCGTTCCAGGATATCGCAGCATTCCAGGGCGGTAAGGGAGCCCTTGAAGGAATCAGGAGCAAAGATGAATTTCATACACTTCTCCTTTTTTCGGGGAGGCTTGAAGGGGCCTTAGTCCCTCCATTTTCAATCCGCAGGCGGCGGCATGTACGCCGCCGAGGAGAAAAATTCCGAAGGTCCGCTTGCCGACCGAGAGGAATTTTTCATTCCTTGCAGATTTTCTGACCGCGCATCTTTGATGCGCAAGAAAATCTGAAATCCGAAGGAACGAAAACACAGTTTTCGTCCCTTCGGAAGGCGCAGCCGATTAATGATGCAGCACTTCGCCGGTGAGCTTCTGATAGTACTTGAGCAGGGCGCTGTGATCGCAGCTGCCGTCGCCGTCGTGATGCAAAATCTTCATCATCTCCAGCACAGACTGGGTCAGCGGGATGGGGGCGTCCACGGCCTTGGCGGCGTCCACCACGTTGGTCAGGTCCTTGATGTGCAGGTCGATGCGGAAGCCGGGCTGGAAGTTCTGATCCATCATCATGGGGGCCTTGGCGTTCATCACGTTGCTGCCGGCCAGGCCGCCGCGGATGGCCTCAAAGATCTTTTCGGGCTCCACACCGCACATCTGGCCCATCTGCATGGCCTCGGCCAGGGCGGCGATGTTGACGGCCACGATGGTCTGATTGCACAGCTTGGTGACGTTGCCTGCGCCGATGTCGCCGCAGCGCACCACGCTCTTGCCCATAGCTTCCAACACGGGCTTGAACTTATCGAACACCTCCTGCTTGCCGCCCACCATGAAGGAAAGCGTGCCGGCAACGGCCATGGGCTGGCCGCCGGATACGGGCGCGTCCAGCATGTCGATGCCGTACTTGGCGAGCTCCGCCGCGATCTCGCGGGAGGCCACGGGGTTGATGGAGGAGCAGTCGATGAAGGTGGCGGTTTTGGGCATCTTCTCAGCCAGCTTGTCGTCCTCCAGCATGACGGACTTGACGTGGGGGCTGTTGGGCAGCATGGTGATTACCAAATCGACGCCCTGCACGGTATCAGCAGAGCAGGCGCAGGCGGTGGCACCGGCGGCCTTGAGCTCGTCGATGGTGGCCTGGTTGCGGTCGTATACCCGCAGCTCGTGGCCGGCTTTCAGCAGGTTAATGGCCATGGGCTTGCCCATGATCCCCAGACCGATGAATGCGATTTTCATAATGAATCCTCCTCATGAAGTTTATTGAATGAGTTGAATGAGCCAGGTGATAAAGGGAACGGTGACAACGCTGAACAGCGTGGACACGCTGACACAGGCCGAGGCGAACACATAGTCGCCGCCGTAGCGCTCGGCCATGGCCGCTGTGTTGGAAGCCACCGGCATGGCCAGCAGGATCACACAGATGTTCATGGCCATGCTGTCGGCCCGCAGAAGCGAAAGCAGCACGGCAAACAGCAGCGGGAAGGCGATGAGCCGCAGGAAGCTGGTGAGCAGCACCGAGCGGTCAAAGAGCATTTTCCAGTCCATGTGCGCCAGGGTGGCGCCGATCAGGATCATGGACAGCGGGCCGGTCATGCTGCCCAGGTTGGCGATGGCCGTGCCAAAAACGCCGGAAATCTGTCGGTTTGTGGCCATCAGGATCACGCCGATGTAGATCATGACCACCATGGGATTGAGCAGCACGTTTTTTACCCAACCGCCCTTCTCGGGCTTCACGAAGAAGCCCAGCCCCACCGTCCATTGCAGGATGCGGGGCGGGATCATGTACATGCTGGCGTAAAACACGCCCGTGGGGCCGAACACCAGGCTGATGATGGGCAGCCCAGCGTTGCCCGCGTTGGAAAACATGCTGGCGTACATCAGCACTTTGCGCTTGTTTTCGGGCTGCCGCCGCCACAGCACATGGCCGATGAGGCCCGTGACCACGCAGCCTGCAAAGGCAATGGCAATCACCCACAGGGAAGAGAGGATCTCCTCTCGGGTGGTGGGCTTGTTGAAGGCGTTCAGTACCATCATGGGCATGACCACGTCCATCAGCAGCCGTACCAGCACGCCGCGGTTGTCCTCCCGGATGATGTTCAGCCGGCTGATGATGAACCCGCACAGCATGTACAGGAACAAAAGCAGCTGGGTATCGATCATCCGGGAGACGATTTCGTTCACAGCAGGCCCATCCCGGAAAGCACTCCCCGGAGCTTTTCACGCTGATCCTCATGCAGCGGCAGGATGGGCGGCACGCAGTCGCCGCAGTCATGGCCGATGAGCTTCAAGGCTTCCTTGATCGTCACGGGGAAGGAGCCCATATTGGTGGCGATGCGCAGCGCACTGAACTTAAACTGCGCGTCCAGGGCGCCTGCGTAATCCTTCGCCTGGAACTTTTCATAGATATCCACGGCGATGCGCGGGGCCACGTTGGCGCAGCTGGCAATGGCGCCTGTAGCGCCGTAATGCAATCCGGCCAGGATCAGCGTGTCGCGGCCCATCATTACATGGAAATTGTCCATGCCCCGGGTCAGGCGGATATACTCCTCGGCGTTGGTCATATCGCCGGTGGAATCCTTGGCAGCCACGATGTTGTCAATTTCGGCCAGCTTGGCCACGGTGGCGGGCTCCACGGTGACGTTGGTCTTGGGCTTATTGTTGTAGATGATGATGGGCAGGCTGGTTTCGGAGGCGATGGCGCGGTAGTATTCGTATACCTCCTCCTGGGTCTGGCTGACGAACATAGGCGTCAGCACGCTCAGGGCATCGATGCCGCCCACCTTTTCCACGGCCTTGGCGATGGCGATCGCGCCCTTGGTGGTGATGTGGTTGGCCCCGGCATAGATCTGCATGCGTCCCGCTGCAGCATCCTTGGTCAGGGCCAGCAGCTCGTTATAGAAGCCCTGGTCGTGGGCGTAAAACTCACCGGTGGTGCCGAAAGGGAACACACCGTGAATGCCGTTTTCCGCCAGGTAATCCACCAGGCCGCGGTAGGCCCTTTCGTTCAGCTTGCCCTCCGCGTTGACGGGGGTAACAATGGGGACGACGATGCCTTTGGGTGTGAAGCTCATGGTCTCTCTCCTTTTTTACGGCAGCCACGACGTTGTGAGCGTGCCTTCTTTATTGAATGTGATATCTTCAGGCGCGTTCAGCGCCGTAAGACCGGGATATTTGCCTGCCAGCACATCCTCGTAATAGGCTTCAGACAGCATGATCTGGCCGATATGCAGGCTGTTCTGGATGCGGATGACCCGGGGCTTTTCCTTATCGATCCGGTTGCAGGTGCGCACGCAGAATTGGATGGCTTCTTTATCTGTGCTCAGCACGCAGGGCACCATAGCGGATTTGATCACCGTGCTGGTCATGCAGTTGGTGTACATGGCGTCGGCGTCTATTTGATCAAAGATCCGCCGGGTGATGGCGCTGGCCAGGCCGATGCCCAGGCTGTTGCCGTGGCTCTCGGGGGTCAGATCCAGGAAGCAGGTGCGCTGCACCTGTACGCCACCGCTGGCGTAGGGCGTGGAAAAGGTGCCGGTGATGTTGGGGTCCACGCCGGTCCCGCTGAAGTTTTTGCCGATTTTGTCCACGATCAGCACGTCGCCTTCCCGCACCAGAATGGAGGGCATGTTGGCGAAAGCAACCTTCAATAATTCAGGCTCGCGCTCCAAAATTTTCTCCGCGGGGATGGCCTCAAACATCAGCGTCTGGTCATAGGCATTCTCCAGGCAGGGAATGGCAAAGAGGATTTTGCCGGTACCCAGCGTCACCTTGGCCATGGTGGGGATGTTTTTGGCGATGATGTCCATGCCGTCGGAATGCACCTGCTCGGCGCCCATCTGCTTACCCAGGCCCACGGTCATCATTTTGCAGGTGCCGCTTTCCACCGGGCCGCGGAAGGCGTTGTGGGGCTTTAAGCGGCAGGACAGGATCACGCCGTCGGATTCGTAGGCGTTCTTATCCATGTATACCGGCTTGCCCAGCTCGCTGTGCCCCAGCAGCACGGTTTCCATGGAGGACAGGATGGGGCAGCCCATTTTTTCCTCCGTGATGCCATAGCCCGCCAGCAGCTCCTTTTGCCCCTCGGCGGTGGCCCCGCCGTGGCTGCCCATGGCGGGCACGATGAAGGGTTCGGCGCCATAGCTCTTTACGCAGGCCACCACAGAGCGCGTGATCTCATCCACGTTTCGGATGCCGCGGCTGCCTGCCGTAATGGCGATGCGCATACCCGGCTTGATGCGCTCGTTCATGCCGGAGCGCTTGACTTCGTCAAAGATGGTCTTTTCAATGTCTTCCCGGTCAATGTGCGCATCCGGGAACTTCTGGGAGGCGTGGAACATGCCCGGCAGCGGCACGTCTTTCAGCAGCCGCGAGACCGTTCCATCGCTGCGTATCCTCAAGATGACTCCTCCTTTGAATTAACTGTTGCTCCTGTGAAAGCTGGAATTTATATCCAATTGGAATCGGTATTTGGCCACCGTACGCCGGGATAGGGTAATGCCGCGCTTTCCCAGCTCCTCGGCAATGGACCGGTCAGAGATCCTGTCGTTTTCCCGGCAGATCTCCTGGATGATTTCCTTGACCCGGGCCGCGCTGGTACCGCCGGAAATTTCCTTTTGGAAAAAGTGGCTCAGCGGAAAAGTGCCCCGGGCGCAGTACAGGTATTTGCCCTGGATGGCGCGGTACACCGTGGTCTCGTGAACGCCGATTTCCCGGGCCGTCTCGTCAATGCGCAGCGGCACCAGGCTGTACTGGCCCAGAAAGAAGGCATGCTGCTCCCTGAGGATGATTCGGGCCACCTTTTCCATGGTGGATTGCCGCATCTCCACGGCGCGGATCAGCTGGGCGGCCGATGCCTGCATCCGCCGGGCGTAGGCCGCCTCCTCGCCATGCAGCGTATCCGCCAGGCGCACAAAGTTGGCGTCCACACGGAAGGAGGGATAGTAATCATTGTGGAACTGGATGGCCAGCCGCCCGTTAGCATCCACCTCCACCGAGAATTCCGGCATGATGTACTGCACGGTCTCGGCGCGCAGGGCGCAGGGCACGGGGGTCAGGCTGCGGATGGTATCCACGCATTGCCGCACACGAGCCAGCGTGGCGCCGGTATCGTGGGTGATTTGGCGCAGGTTGCCCCGGCCGATATCCAGCAGGTGCATGCGGATCAGATCGTAGCACAGCGGATCGGCGTCGTGCCTGGTGCGAAGCTGCAATTCCAGACATTCCTCCACCGTACGCGCGCCGATGCCCGCAGGCTCCAGCGACTGCACGGCCTCCAGGGCCTTTTGCGCATCCTCCAGGGATACGCCCGCTTCCGCGGCAAACTCATCCAGTTCCTGTGTAAAGTAACCCCGGGGAGACAGCAGGTGAAGCATGTGCTCCGCAATATGGACCGTGGCGTCATCCAGCCCGCTCAAACGCAGCTGCTGCTCCAGATCCTCCATGGCGGTATCAGTGGGAGCCGCCAGATCAGAACCGCTGTAATCTCCCCGGCTGCCGCGGAAACGGGTCTTGACCTGTATGGCATAGTCCTGGGCAGACTTCTGCGGCGGCACGTATTCCAAGGCAGGGTTCTCCTGCACAGCGCGCAGCATGTATTCGCTCAGGCCGTCCAGATCCAGGGAAAGGAGGTGGATGACGGTTTGCAGGCCCTGGGACAGCTTTTGCGATTGCTGCACCTCCAGCCTGTTTTCGGTCATGCTCCTCACCTCCTGTCCGCTGTCGTTTGCTTACATTACTTGGCCGCCGCTTTGGCCGCCTTGCGCTTCTGGCGCAGGGGCTTGGTGGCAGCCAGAACGATGACAAATACGGCGATCCCCAGGAATACCAGGGAAATGGGAGACCGCAGGAAAGGAATAAAGCTGCCACCCGTGCGCATCAAGCCGCGGCGGTAATTTTGTTCGGCCAGGGGACCCAGAATGAAGCCCAGGATGAAGGGCGTAGTGGGCACCTCAAATTTTTTGAAGGCAAACCCGATAATGCCGAACAGAATACAGGCGATAACCTGACTCATGTTGTTTTTCAGATTGTACGCGCCGATGGTGCACAGTACAAAAATACAGGGCAGCAGGATGTATTTGGGAATGTTGAGCAGTTTCACGAACATGCGCAGGCCGAAGAATTCCATGAACAGCATGATCACAGAAGAGATCAGCATGGCAGCAAAGATGCCGTATACCACAGGGGCCTGGTTTTCAAAGAGCAAAGGGCCCGGGGTCAAATTATGCAGCGTCAGCGCGCCCAGCAGCATGGCCGTGGTGGTATCGCCGGGGATACCCAGGGTGAGCAGGGGCACCATGGCGCCGCCAATGGTGGCATTGTTGGCGGTCTCGGAGGCCACCACGCCGTCAATGCGGCCGGTGCCCAGGGGGCCCAGTTCATCCGCGTGCTTGTCAGAGTTCTTGGCCACGGTGTAGGCCAGCATGTTGCTGGTGCCGCCGCCAATTCCAGGCAGGATGCCGATGCCCATGCCGATGAAGGCAGAGCGCAGAGCGTTCCAGAGCTGGCCCACAAATTCCTTTACGGTAAATCCGAAGCCCTTGATCCCCTTCATGCTGGGCTGTGTGACTACCTCATCGTTTTTGTGGTGGCTGGTCTCGGCGGCGCTGATGATCTCGCCCACGGCGAACAGGCCCACCATGACAGCCAGCATGTCAAAACCGCCCTTCAGGCTGGTTATGCCGAAGGTGAAACGCTGGGTGGACTCGATGGAATCGGTGCCCACGGTGGAGAACATGAAACCGATGACACCGGCTATGATGCCCTTGATCATGTTGCCGCTGCTAAGCGTTGCGATCATGGTCAGGGAAAAGATGGCGATGGAGAAGAACTCGTAGGGACCAAAGTTGATGGCCACCTTGGCGATCTGGGGAGAGAGGAACATCAGCAGGATGGTGGAAAACACCGTGCCCAGGAAGCTGAACACCACGCCCACGCCCAGGGCCTTGGCCGCTTGGCCCTTAGCCACCAGCGGATGGCCGTCAAAGCAAGTGGCCACGTTGGAGGGCGTGCCGGGGATACGTAGCAGAATGGCGGAAATCAAACCGCCGGAGATGGCGCCGATGAACAAAGCCATGAGCAGGGTCATAGCGTTCGCAGAAGCCATGGCGTAAGTGACGGGCAGGAACAGCGCGATGGCCATGGTGGCGGAAAGGCCGGGCAGCGCGCCAAACACGATGCCAACAGCCACGCCGATCAGCATCAGAAAGATGCCGGTGGGCGTCAGCACGGTGGAAAAGCCGGCCGCAATCAAAGAACCTATGGACATACGGACACCTCCTTGCTTAATAGCCCAGCAGCGCTTCGATCGGGCCGCGGGGAAGCATCTGGGAAAGGCCGATGCGGAAAGCGATGAAGGCGATAATGGTAAATATCACAGCCACGATAGCGAACAGCGGCAGGTTTCGCTTTTCCTTCGGGGCCAGGATGGTGATCTGAGCAAACAGGAAAACGACGGTGGAAAGAATGAAGCCAAACTTCGGCAGGATCACGATATAAAGGCACATGGCGGCAAAAGTCAGCACCACAGAGACCAGGTCCACCTTGCTCATTTTCTTGACGGCTGTGCCGTCATCCTTTTTAAAGCTGCGGATGCCCTGATAGATCAGTGCCGCAGAAAGGATGGCCAGCAGGATGCCCAACAAGGTAGGGAGCACCTGAGCATTGGCATAGGTGGGCGTCATCTTGGGCCTGGTTTGAATCTGCCGAGCAAAGATGATGTATACCACGCTCAACGCCAGCAGAAAAATGCCAAGGATCAGATCCCTGCATTTTTTGAAGGTCAGCTTTTGAGTTGACATAGAATACCTCCTTTAGTTTAATGAGCAATTGCCTTTATTTGTACCCATGCAAAAATCATGCCAACCTCAACAATTGAGGAAAATAATGTGCCAAGACTTTATACTTTCAAGCAAGCATAGTAAGGAATGAATTGCTTTTAATTCCGTTTGTTTTTTCATTCGTGGCTGAATCTTATCAATAATATTATATAATATTCATTCAGTATTCATCATCCAAAATCCAGGCATTAACATTTAAGGTTTCAAAGGGTTTCATATTGTTTTCAATATGCAATTTCATTGCGTTTCATTATGAAATATTTTGATGCATACGGTGATAAAAATGCCAAAATGAACAAAAAGATGCGGTGACAAAGAAGTTCACTGCATACAATATAAAAAACAGACAAATTTATATCAGGGATGGAAAAAAGCGTATATATAAAACCCATTTTTCTTTTTTTGGGGATAATTGGCACGGTTTTCGCATGATAAAAAGCAAAGAGGCAAAAGCCTCAAAAAACAAAGGAGGAACTTCTTCATGAAAAAATTACTTGCTCTCCTATTGGCAGCTATCATGAGCCTGATGGCTGTATCCGCGCTGGCGGAATGGCCGGAGCGCTCCATTGAGCTGATCGTGCCTGCCAACCCCGGTGGAGATACCGACGCCAACGCCCGCGCCCTGGCTGCCGCCCTGAAGGAAGAGTTGGGCTGGGACGTGATCGTTACCAACATGGCCGGCGGTTCCGGCTCTGTGGCCTTTGAGGATTGCCTGGCCAATCCCAGCGACGGCTACCGCTATGTGTTCTATCACAACGGCGGTGTCACCAGCGAGCTGATGGGCATGTACGATTTCAACATCGTGGATGACTTCAAGCTGGCCGGCATGCCCTTCATGGATTATTCCAACGCCTTCCTGATCAATGCCGAAAACGGGAACTTCAATGATGTGGATTCCATGGTCGCCTACATGAAGGAGCATCCCGGTGAAGTTACCTTCGCCACTGAAACCGGTAACTTCACCCATCTGCAGGTGCTGGCCTTTGAAGCTGCTGCAGACGTGAAATTCAACGTTGTGGACGCCGGCACCGCCGCGCAGAAGATCACCGAGCTGCTGGGCAAACGCCTGGACGTGATCGGCACCCAGGCCGGTCTGGTTCGTGACTATCTGACTACCAATCAGTTCATCTGCATAGGCACCTTCGCTGAGGGCACCATCCCCATGGGCGATATGGAGCTCATGTCCTTCAAGGAGCAGGGCTATGACGTGGTGTTCTCCAAGTTCTTCTATCTGGCTGCCCCCAACGCTGTGGACGACGCTGTGATCGAAGCCATGAACGCCGGCCTGGCCAAGGTGCTGGACAACGAGACCCTGAAGACCTATGCCGAAAATGCCCTGCTGGAAATCTCCAGCATGACTCCCGAAGAGACCGAAGCCTACTACACCGCGCAGACCGAAGTGTACGCCGATTATCTGGCTGACTACATCGATTAATATCCTTCCTGAAACGGGCGTCCCCGTCTTCGGGCGGGAACGCCCAAAATAAAAAAACTCTTTTCGCCCTTGATTTCAAATGCGGTCTGCCAACTGCGCTGAAAAGACGAAAAGAGCGCCGCCCATCGTGTGTCAACAAAGGATGGCAATTTATTATACATATAACATCCATATTATGCAAGCATAACTTTTGCGCCGCCTGACGCCCGCGCGCCAAAATGCCGCTGATATGGCTTGAAACGTATAGAAAATGCCGTCCAAGGGTTATGCAAATAACAATTGGAGGAGAAAACAATGAAACGCATCATTTCTCTGCTGCTGTCTCTGATGATGCTTCTTTCCTGCGCTTCCGCACTGGCCATGGAGGCTCAGGAGCTGCCCGACGCCGAGGATATGTTCATCGATTACGACGATTATTATGGACAGGTCCTGCACGGCTATTACAATTACGATTGCTATGTATCCGAGGGCAATTACCGCACCGCCAAGTTCTACATTCCCGAAAACACCGTTTACAATCAGCCCACCGTGTTCATCATGGTGCCCGCCGGGCAGGATACCTGGGAATTCTTTGTAAACAGCGGCTGGAAGGATGCCTGCGACAAGTATGTATTCCACGCCGTGCTGGCTGAAACCGCCGAAGAACAGGGCGAATGGGACACCATTGAAAAAGAAATGGAATATCTGTCCGCTCTGCGCGATGACGTAAGCTACCGTCCCTTCTTCGTTTCCTTCTCTGCCAGCTTCTATGCCATCGCTTATGGCAACGCTGCTGATGTGCTGCTCAAGCATGCCATGGCCAACCCCAATCAGTGGGCTTCCGTGGCCTGCATCGGTGTGACTGGCG
Organism: Clostridia bacterium; assembly: GCA_017469605.1. Lineage (GTDB taxonomy): Bacteria > Bacillota > Clostridia > Christensenellales > Aristaeellaceae > SFMI01. The sequence continues at coordinate 15,296 of JAFUGB010000085.1, read as the reverse complement.
TGGAGGATGAATTCATCGCCCAGCTGCAGCAGACTGTTTCCAGGGAAGAAGACAAGATGCTGTCCGAAGTTCCCATGCCCATCTTCCTGGTGGCCGAAGAAAAGACTGAGGCTGTCCAGAAGCTGATCGATTATTACAAGGCTGCTAACGCCACCGAGGATGTGCAGTATTCCTGCGCGTATGCGGATGAAGTGTATATCCCCGCTCCCTGGGTTAATAAGGAATCCATGGATAATGAGCCCGTGGCCAAGGTGCTCTATGCCACCGCTCCCATCGAAAAGTACTATGAAGCCGATACCATCAACAATGTGTATAACGACTTCCTGGGCAATTACTATCGTTATCCTGGTATGGGCAATGGCGCTCTGCGCGCTACCGCTGATATCGACAAGCTGGGCTTTGTCAAGTTTGAAGCCAAGGTTCCCGGCGGCTTTGCTGAGGATGGTTCCGACCTGTACAACCGCGAATGGTTCGTGTATGTGCCCGATTCTGTGAACCCCGATGAACCCGCTCCCGTTGTGTTTGACTTCCATGGCGCTGGCGGCACTGGCAATGAAATCGCTGGCCGCACTGGCTGGGTGAAGACCGCCAATGATCGTGGCTGCATCCTGGTGTGCCCCACTGGTTCGCACACCCTGAGCATCCGCAACGTATCCGACATGACCACCAATGAGCTGTTCCGCGCCATGTGGAATACCGGCGGAGCCTCCGAGGGCCGTCCCGATGACCGCATCTTTGTCCGCTGGCTGGTGGATTGGGTGAAGGAAAACTACAATGTGGATGCTGGCCGCGTCTATGCCACTGGCCAGTCCTCCGGCGGCGCCATGTCCTGCGCTTGCGCTTACTTCCTGAGTGATATCTTCACCGCTGCTGCTCCCGTGTCTGCTGGCGGCGCTCCCGCGGAGGGCGCTGTGGTTCTGGAAAACCCCATCCCCGTGCTGTGCATGAAGGGTACCAAGGATGGCGGCGGCCTGGCTGGCAGCAATGGCACTGGCTCCAAGGCGCTGTGCGATTACTGGACGGCTCGCTACAACACCACCAAGACCTGGGATGACTTCTCCTGGGGCAACAGCGACAATTGCAGCTACGTGGCTGGCGTGTTCCGGAATTACGTATTCAAGACGACTTCCGGTGTGCCCATGTTCCGTATGGTGGATGTGATTGGCAAGACCCATGCTTACCTGCCCTCTGAGGCCTATATGATCTGGGACGAGTTCTTCGCCACCTATCATAAGGACGCCGACGGCAATCTGTACTACATGAACACCCTGGTCGAACTCAACTGATTCCATCACGGAGATCACTGCCCGCCGCGGAAATGCTCTGCGGCGGGCAGATACAAGGGAGGTTTCTGCAATGAAAAAGCTGCTGGGTATCCTGCTGGCGCTTTGCCTGCTGGGGACTTTGGCATTTGCCGCCGCCGAGGGAGCGCATGAGCATGTTTGGGGAGAATGGCTGCCTTCCGATGGCGGTCATACCGCAGAATGCGCAGAAGATGGGGACACCCTTACCGTCCGTCACCATACCTTCAGCACCGGCACGATCAGCGGTTCCGCCGTATGCGCCATGTGCGGCCAATACCGGGATGGCGTATTCCCGCTTATCGAAGGCGCTGAAGCCGTATCCCAAAAAGCTGAGCCCAGCACGCAGCGGGGCATCTTTGTAGCCCGCGGCATGGAAACCCCCTATGCCGATGCAGAAAACGTGGTCTATGCCTTCACCGTGGCTTATGTGCACAACGGCGCGTTGGCGACCTGGAAGGATGTGAGCACCGTATCCCTGCCCCTGGATGTGGAGCTGCCTGAAAACTATCAGCTGATCCGCATCACCCCTGCCGCCGGGGACGACTCCGTGCAGAACCCCGAGCGGCAGATCGAAATGGAATCGGCGTGGGAGGACGGCGTGCTGTCCTTTACCACAAAGACGCCCGCGCTGTATCTGATCGTTACCACAAACTGACAACAATCATAACGGCGGTATCACCAACGAGCTGATGAACATGTATGACTTCAACATCGTGAATGATTTCAAGCTGGCCGGTATGCCCTTCATGGGTTATTCCACCGCCTTCCTGATCAATGCCGAAAACAGGAACTTCAATGACGTGGATTCCATGGTCGCCTACATGAAGGGTCACAAACCGACAGGGCACGCCCCATGACAGGCGTGTCTCCCCTCCGGGGGAAAACAGAAACTCTTTCCGCTGAACGCATACCCGCCGGGGCAAACGGCGGATATACACGGAAAGAGGGCTCGCGCTCCTTGTGCAAAAGCGTATGACCTAATTATTATACAGGAAAACGCCGTGAATTGCAGATGATATTTTGCATTGCGGCAGGATGCGCTGCGGCGCCTGGCGCATCCCTGGAATAATAAAGCGGCATCGCTTAAAAAGCAAACGAAACCAGTTTCCCTCACGACTTCAAGCCATGAAAAGGAGAAGGAACCATGAAGAAATTGATCGCTTTGCTGCTTGCCACGATGATGGTGTTGGGTACCTTCGTTGTCATCGCTGAACAGACCGAGCAGGTGGAGGAAGAAGCCGTCCACGTGCTGGGCGAAGACCCCATCTACGACGCCATCATGATCGAGCCCAACAGGCTGCTGGATAAAGCCAGCACCGTGACCCCCGCCGAGCAGGTGGCCGCCAACACCACCTTCGGCGTGGCCTATTCCGCCATTCCCCTGAACACCTCCAAGACCAATCCTGTGGCCAAGCCCCAGATCATCTGCGGCGTGAACTCCAAGACCTCTGACGATCAGCTGAAAATGTGGAAACAGATGGGTATCAACGCCTGCGAGCTTTCCATCAGCGCCGACGAGCTGACCTATGAAGCCCTGTATCCCGTGGTGGAGCGCCTGCGCAATTTTGAGAACGGCGGCTTTGAGATCCTGCTGGCCAGCTATGGCAAGTATCAGAAGGACACCATCATTCACCTGCAGCTGGAAGGCTGGGAAGAAGAGATTGAACTGTTCAATGACTATCTCCGTCTAATGCAGCAGGTTGGTATCAAGACCGTGGCCATCGCCTGGCAGCCCAACGGCATCAGCCGCTCCGGCGACACGCCCAAGATGATCCATGGTGCCAACGCCGGCGCCACCAACATGGAAGGCATTGATCCGATGGAGCTGAAGAACGACCGTTACTACAGCCGTGAGGAAATGTGGAAGACCTTTGGCGATTTCCTGGAGCGCGTGCTGCCCGTGTGCGAAGAGACCGGTGTACGCATGGCCCTGCATCCCAATGATCCTCCCGTTCCCTACCTGGGCGGCGTTGGCTCCCTGATCATGAGCGCCGACGACTATCGCCGTGCCTTCGATCTGGCTAATGACAGCCCCTACCTGGGCATGAAGCTGTGCACCGGCTGCTGGACTGAGGGCGGCCTGCTCTTCACCGACGACATGCTGGGCGACATCGATGAATTCGTGCGCGGCGGCAAGGTGTTTGAAGTGCACTTCCGCAATGTGTCCGCTCCTTTGAACGAGGATTATTCCGGTTACTTCGAGGAAACCCTGGCTGAAGACGGCTATGCCGATATGTATGAGCTGATGCTGCAGTTTGTCCGCAGCGGCTACAACGGCCCCATCTTCTGCGACCACACCCATCGCAGCGTGAACAGCGAGCTGCTGGGCTCCAGCACCAACCGCGCCACCAGCGACGCCTGGATCCAGGGCCTGATCTACGCTGCCCGCGCGCAGGTGCTCAAGGAAGTTGCCGCGCAATAAGTTTCTCTATCCAATGAACGTCTTTTCGCGATTGATCGAGACAGATCATAAAGGGCGGTGGCGGGGTTAAACCTTTCCCCGCCCCGCCCGGAGGATTGCTCGGAAAAAGTGCCACGCTCGGTTACTTTCAGCCCTGCGTGGCATTTTCCGGTATAACGCGCCAAAGATTCCTGAAAACAACAAGGAGGGAAGGCTCATGAAACGTTTTTTTGCGCTGATCTTGTCCCTGATCCTGCTCCTCTCCGCGGCGGGCGTCGCCTCCGCGGCGAAGATCGTGCAGCCCTTTGAAAACGAATACTTCAAGATATATATCCCCGGCGACTGGATCATCGACCTCTCTTCGGTGCAGGATTATTGGGGCGCCATCGACCTGGGCTTCACATATTCCCCCGATGAAAGCATGCTGCTGCAGTCTACCCTCTTTTTTTACGGGGACTGGTCTCAGGATTCGCTGTGGGCCGCTTCTAATAACACCTGGGATGATTATATCGAGTTCATCATGGATGATCTCAAGGACGAAAATCCAGAACTGATCGATACAGTTTACGCAGGCCAGTTCCCCGGCGTGATCATCCGCGGCACCAATGTCTCCGGCACCTACCTGTACGGGGAGATCATGGTAAACGCCTACGCTTACGGTTTTTATTTCTATCTGCTCAACGAGGATGGCACGATCAATTCCAATGTGACACAGGAGGAGATCGAACTGTTTGAGAGCATTCTGGAAACCTTCACATTGAATTATTGAGCATCTGGCTGCTGTAAACGGGCTGCCGCTTTTGAACAGCGGCTTTCTCCATTCAGGGGAGCACTCTTACCCAGTCGATTATTTTCATCCGGGCGCGGAGATGATTGTCTCCGGAAAGCCGGACTTATATCAGGTGAGTAAAGCAGAACGACTGGTGCTGCGGGACGCCGACACGATATGGGAAAAGCAGCGCGCAACGAATCAGTTGTCCGAAATTATACATTAGAATTTATCTTGAAACACACCATGAACCTTGGTACAATGGGAGGTGAAACGGGGGGTTGAATATGATCCATATTGCCTTCATCATGCCCGACCCCGCTTTGGTCAAGGTGGTCCATGAGGCGTGGGCGCTGTATGAAAAGCTGTTTGGCAAAAGGCCGGACATGCAGTATACGGTGGACTGCGAGCTGCAGCCGGATGTGGTTGTGTCTCGGCATTACGATGCCGATGTGATCGTGTCTCGGGGCGGCACGGCGGCCGGCCTCAAGGCCCGCAACGTGCTCACGCCCGTGGTGGAGATCCCCATCACCAGCAGCGATATGGCGGCCTCCATCCGCCTGGCCCTGTCCAAACACGGCAAGATGCCCATCGGCGTGGTGGGCACCATCAACACCATCCGCAGCGTCTATTTTATGAAGAAGGAATTCCCTGTAACGGTGAAGCCCTATCCCACGGCCAGCGTCAATATCCGCGATCTGATAGACGGCATGGAGCGGGCAGTGGCCGACGGCTGCCGGCTGATCCTGGCCGGGCACCGTACCTGCGATTACTGTGAAAAGCACGGTATCCCCGCGGGGCTCATCTATTCCTCGGTGGAATCGGTATTCCTGGCCATCATCGAAGCCATGCGCTGCGCGGGCGTTAGCCAGGTGGAAAAGCAGAACAGCCTCATATTCCGCGCCGCGGTGGAACACATGTTTGAGGGCATCATCGCTGTGGACAAGGATAACATGATCCGCACCTTCAACCCTGCCGCCGCAGAGCTGCTGGGCCGCAAAGCTGAGGACTATATCGGCCAGCCGGTGCAGCGGGCGCTGCCCGAGGGACGGCTCAGCGCCATTCTGCTGGGCAACCAAAGCTACACCAACGAGATCGTGCGCATTAACGGCAATAACTGCGTGCTCAACTGCGCCATCATGAACCATGATGGCAAACGCCTGGGCACACTGGTCACCTTCCAGGCCGCCCAGAGCATCACCAACGCCGAAAGCCGCCTGCGGGACCGGCTGCGGGTGAGCGGCCATGTAGCCCGGTATCACTTTGACGACATCCTGGGCGAAAGCCCGGCCATCCATACGGCCATCTATCAGGCCCGGCGCTTTGCCCGGGTGGACAGCAACATTCTTTTGATGGGCGAAACAGGCACAGGCAAGGAGCTGTTCGCCCAGTCCATCCACAACGAAAGCGACCGCGCCCACGGCCCCTTTGTGGCGGTCAACTGCGCCGCCATCCCGGAGAACCTGATGGAAAGCGAGCTGTTCGGCTATGAGGGCGGTGCCTTTACCGGCGCCAGCAAAACAGGCAAGGAGGGCCTTTTTGAAGCCGCCCACGAGGGCACCATCTTTCTGGACGAGGTGAGCGAGATCCCGCTGGCCCTGCAAAGCCGCCTGCTGCGCGTGATCCAGGAGCGCGAGGTGCGCCGCGTAGGCGCAAACCGGGTGATCCCCATCAACGTGCGCATTATCTGCGCCACCAACCGCGATCTGCTGGATATGATCCGCCAGGGGCGGTTCCGGGAGGATCTGTACTACCGGCTCAAGGTGCTCAGCGTGCAGCTGCCGCCCCTGCGGGAGCGGGACGGCGATATGGCACTGATCATGCAGCACTACCTGACCTATTACGCCCACAAATTCGGCAAAGATCAAATCACTCTGTCCCCGGAGGCCGCCGCCCGCGTGGCCGCCTACCGCTGGCCCGGCAACATCCGGGAAATCCGCAACATCAGCGAGCAGCTGGCCGTACTGAGCGAAAGCGAACTCATCACTGGTGCAGACGTGGCCATGGTGCTGCCCGCGAGCCAGATCGACCGAAAACCCACCGTCCTTGAAAACAACGACGATCCCACCCTGAGCGCCCTGCAAAAACGCCAGATCATGGAGGTGCTGTCCCGTGCGAAAAGCCGCAAAGAAGCGGCGGAAATGCTGGGGATCAGCAAAACCACCCTGTGGCGCAAATGCAAGGAGCTGGGTTTGGAATAGGAGAACATATGAGCAAAAAACTTGTTGTCGCCATCGCTGCCCTGGAGGACAGCCATCGGGCGCGGATCGCCGCCGCCGCGGAAAAGCACGGCTTTGAGGTGCAATTTTTTAACAGTGATGTCGCCGCGCTGCCTGCCCTGAATGATGCAGAAATCGTATTTGGCCAGTCCGCCACCCTGGCAAAAAACAGCCCGCGCCTGCGCTGGCTGTGCACGCCCACGGTGGGGGTCAACCAGTTTCTGGGCGCAGATGCCTTTGTCTCCCCCAATGCCGTGCTGACCAATTCCTCCGGGGCGTACGGCGTCACCATCGCTGAGCACGTGGTGATGATCACGCTGGAAATGTTGCGCCGCCAGCTCGAATACAACGCCATCGTCCGCCGCCGGGAATGGGTGCGCAATCTGCCGATGCGCTCCATCAAGAACAGCCGGATCGCGCTGCTGGGCACCGGCGATATCGGCCGGGAATGCGCCATTCGCCTGCGGGCCTTTGGGCCGGCATCGCTGACCGGCGTCAACCGCAGCGGCAGGAATCCACGGGAACTGTTTGACCAGGCCATACCCCAGGATCAGCTGGACAGCGTTTTGCCCCAGACCGATATCCTGATCATCTCCCTGCCCGGCACGGCTGAAACCTTTCATATGCTGGATGCCCGCCGCCTGGACCTGCTGTCCGACGGCGCCTTGGTGGTCAACGTGGGCCGCGGCACGGTGATCGATCAACAAGCGCTGGAAAAGGAGCTCCGCGCCGGACGGCTGTGCGCCGCCCTGGACGTATTTGAACAGGAACCGGTGCCCGCCGATGATCCCCTCTGGGATTGCCCCAACCTGCTCATGGCCCCCCACGTGGCCGGCAACATGACCCTGCCCTATACCAGGGACCGCATCGTGGAGCTGTTCCTGGAGGATTTTGAAAATTACTGCGCCGGCAAACCGCTGGCCCGGCAGGTGGACCTGAGGAAGGGATACTGACGCAAAGTTCAAGCATCAAACGCTGCAAATGCGGCGTTTTTTTCTTTGTTTTTCCAGTACTCCCGGCACAACGCCAGATACGTCCGCTCGGCCTTTCCCAGGTAGCCGTCCCGGCGGCTGCACAGGGTGATCTGCCACCGGGGACGGGAAGGCAGGCGGAAATATACCACGCTGCCGTCGCGCAGGGCGTATACCGCGGGCAGCAGAGCGCAGCCCAGGCCCAGAGAGACGATGCGGTATTTGCTCAGGTTGCTGGCGGTGGAAAACAGCACGCGAGGCGTGAAGCCCGCCTGGGAAAACAGCCTTTCGGTCAGGGCGTACAGCGTGGACTGCTGATAGATGCGCACAAAGGGCTCCTGGCTGAACCGGGACAGATCCGTTTCCGGGGCTGCTTTGCAGTCTGCGCTGCCCCCCTCCGCCAGGGTATGGCCCGCCGGGACGGCCAAAACAATTTCTTCCTCTCCCATCAGGTGGTACACGTTCCCATCCCGCTGGTCCTCCGTCAGCGTAGCCAGGCCCAGATCCAATTGTCCGGCGGTGATCATGCGCTGCATGGCCGTGACCCTGCACTCCACGGGTTCCACCTGCATCTGGGGAAAGGCCGCGTGGAATGCCGGATAAATGGCCGTAAACATATCGACGCCCCGTTCCGGGATCAGCCCCACTGCCAGATGGCGGCTGCTTCTTTCGGCATAATCAGCGATTTGGACATAGGTATCCTTTTTCAGCGTCAGCATCTGCCGGGCGGCGGTCAGGTAGGCTTCCCCCGCCGGAGTAGGCAGCCAGTTGCTGCGGGTGCGGATGAATAGCGGCGTACCCAGCTCCTCCTCCAGCTTTTGCAGCTGCTGATTGAGGGCGCTTTGGGTAACGAACCGCTTTTCGGCGGCCCGGGTGATGCTCTTTTCATCAGCGATGCACACAATGTTTTCCAGCAGGTGCAGGTCCATATCGGTCTCCTTTTTATGTTAGCTGTACTAACATATCTGTAATTTATACGAAATTGACAATGGTTTCATCTGCCTGTATGATAAAACAAAAGAAGCGATTTTGCAACCTTTTTTGACGGGAAAGGAGCAAGGCCCATGCAAACCTATGACATCATCATCATCGGCGGCGGTGTGATCGGCAGCGCCGTTGCCCGGGAGCTGACCCGCTATCAGCTGTCTGTGGCCGTGCTGGAGAAGGAAAGCGACGTATGCACCCAGACCAGCGGCCGCAACACCGGCATGCTGCATGCCGGCTTCCTGTATAAAACCGGCAGCCTCAAGGCCCAATGCTGCGTGGAGGGCAACCGGGAATTTGACCAAGTGGCCAGGGAATTGGATGTGCCCTTCAAGCGCACAGGCAAGCTGATCGTGGGCTTCACCGAAGAGCACCGCCAACGGCTGCTGGCCATGATCCAGCGGGGGCGCGATAACGGCGTGCCCGGCATGGAGCTGATCGACCGCGCCCGCATGGATGAGATCGACCCTTCGGCGGGCGGCAATTTTGCCATCCATTGCCCCAGCAGCGGCATCCTGGACCCCTTCATCTATACCATCGCCCTGGCGGAAAACGCCGTGAAGAACGGAGCAAAGTATCACCTGTATACCGAGGTGACCGGCAGCGAATGCCTGCCCGACGGCCGTCATGTGCTGCATACCAATCAAGGTGATTTTGTCTGCCGCTGGGTGATCAACAGTGCCGGGCTGCACAGCGCCGAAATCAGCGATATGCTGGGCATCCCGGGCTATGTGATCCAGCCGGTGAAGGGCGAGTACTTCGTGCTGGACAAGAAGGCCGGGGCCTTCGCCCGCATCCCCGTCTATCCCGCCCCCACCGAGCACAATACCTTTGATACGCACGCCACGCCCACGGTGGACGGCAATGTGCTGGTGGGCCCCAACAGCTTTAACGTGGAGGACGGCGAGGATTACAGCGTGCGCCAGGTGGGTATGGACGGCCTGCAGGAGAGTGGCGCGCGGATGTTTAAGCACATGAAGCGGGAGTATTACATCCGCACCTTTGCGGGCGCGCGGCCCAAGCGCATCAACCCCGCTACGGGCGAAATTCAGGATTTCCTGATCGAACGGCGGGAGGACGTGCCCGGCGTGATCAACCTGGTGGGCATCGAAAGCCCCGGCCTCACCAGCGCACTTCCCATCGCCCGGCGCGTGGTGGCCCTGCTGAAAGAAAAGGAGGAGCTCACGCCCAACCCCGCCTTTGATCCCACCCGCAAGGGGATCATTCGCTTCCATGAGGCCAGCCGGGCGGAGCAGGCCCGCCTGATTGCTACCGATCCCGATTACGGCGAGATCGTATGCCGCTGCGAGACCGTCACCCGGGCCGAGATCCGCGCGGCCATCCACAATCCCCTGGGCGTATGCACGGTGAACGGCATCAAGGTACGCACCCGGGCCAGCATGGGCCGGTGCCAGGGCGGCTACTGCGAAACGCGCATCACGGCCATGATCCGGGAGGAGCTGGGCAAGGCGGTCACTGACGTGCGGCTGACCAACGGCCATTCGACCATGTTCACGGGTTCTGTCAAAGGAGGAGATCAGGCATGATGAAGAAGCAAGCGGTCATCGTGGGCGGCGGCCCCGCCGGTTTGGCGGCAGCGCTGCGTCTGAAGGAAAAGGGCGTCCAGGATATCCTGATTCTGGAGCGCGAACGCCTGCTGGGCGGCATCCTGCGCCAGTGCATCCATGACGGCTTCGGCCTGACACGCTTTGGCGAAAGCCTGTCCGGTCCGGAATACGCCCAGCGCTTTATTGATCAAGTGCTGGCGGCAGGCATCGAATGCAGCACCGACTGCACGGTGCTGGACATTACCCCGGAAAAGGTGGTCACCGCGGCCAGCCGGGAACACGGCCTTTTGCAGATTCAGGCGGACGCCGTGCTGCTGACCATGGGCTGCCGGGAGCGCACCCGCGGCGCGCTGGCCACGCCCGGCACCCGGCCCGCAGGCGTATACACCGCCGGCGTGGCGCAGAGCTATATCAACCTGCAGAACATCATGGTAGGCCATGAGGTGGTCATCCTGGGCAGCGGCGACATCGGCCTGATCATGGCCCGGCGCATGACGCTGGAGGGCGCCCACGTGCAGGGCGTGTACGAGGTGCAGCCCTATCCCAGCGGCCTGCCCCGCAACATCGAGCAATGCCTGAACGACTATAACATTCCCCTGCATCTGAGCCACACGGTGGTGGATATTCGCGGCCGCGAACGCCTGACCAGCGTGGTGGTGGCAAGTTGCGACGAGCGTTTCCGCCCCATCCCCGGTACCGAGCAGGAGATCCCCTGCGATACGCTGATCCTTTCCGTGGGCCTGATCCCGGAGAACGAACTCAGCCTGGCCGCCGGCGTGGAGCTGGACGCCCGCACCCGCGGCGCCTTTGTGGATGAGCACTGCCAGACCGGCGTGCCCGGCATCTTTGCCGCCGGCAACGTGCTGCACGTGCACGACCTGGTGGACTTTGTGTCGCTGGAGGCCGAGGCGCTGGCCGACAGCGCCGCCGAGTACCTGCTAAATGGCAGCCTGCCGGAATGCAAATTGGAGGTCAAGGCCGGGAACAACGTGGGTCATGTGATCCCTCAGCGCATCAGCGGCACGCGGAATTTCACCCTGTCCCTGCGGGTGCGACAGCCCTTGGCCAATGTGAGCATCGTGGTGCGCCAGGGCGACAGAGAGGTGCTGCGCAAAAGGATGCACAAGGCTCTGCCCGCTGAAATGATCCAGCTGCCCATCAAGGCTGAAAAGCTGAGCGAAGGCGCCGATATGGAGGTGTTTGTGGAATGAAACGCACGTTTACCTGCATCGTTTGTCCCAACGGCTGCGAGATTGAAACCGAGTACGAGGGGATCCAGGTGCTTTCCATCACCGGCAACCTGTGCCCCAAAGGCAAAACCTATGTGACCCAGGAATTGGTGGATCCCCGCCGCACCATCGCCACCAGCGTGCGCGTGCTGGGCGGCACGCTGCCGCTCACCAGCGTGCGGCTGACAAACGCTATCCCCAAGGACCGCATCTTTGACGTGATGGCCGAAATCAACCGCCAGACACTTACCGCGCCGGTGAAAATTGGCGATGTGGTGATCCATGATATTTTAGGGCTTGACAGCGATGTGATCGTGACCAAAAATATAGAAAAAGCCTGAAGGGGGATCACGCAATGGAGTACAGAAGATTTGGCGATACCTATATCGTGCGCATGGACCGGGGCGAGGAAATCCTCTCTCAATTGGTCGCTCTCTGCGAAAAGGAAGATATCCGCCTGGCCCAAGTGGACGCCCTGGGCGCGGTGGATCATGCCGTGGTCAGCGTGTATGATATACCTACCAAGACCTTTTACAAGAAAGAATTCAACGAGCCCATGGAGATCAGCAATCTCTGCGGCACCGTCAGCCGCAAGGACGGCCAGGTGTACATCCACCTGCACGCCACCGTATGCGATAAGGACCTCATCGCCCACGGCGGCCACGCCAACGAGCTGCGTGTCTCCGCCACCTGCGAAATGGTGGTGCGCACGATCCCCGGCCAGGTAGACCGCCGGCTGGACGAAGCCATCGGCCTCAATATGTTCCGCTTCATCGATTAACGAAGCGCAGCAAAAAAGCCTGTTTCATCATTAAGAAACGGGCTTTTTGCTTTGAAACAAATCAGTTCAAACACCTCGGATTTGTATACTCCGGGGTATTTTTCTGCTCATATACGGCAGGTTTAGGGCGAATTGAGGGTGATTTAGGGTATTCGCAAAACATTGTAAAAGTACAAACGATCGTGAAAAATATTCTTACGGATGGTCGATGGAAAAACACTCCCCAATTTGATCTGTGGCTGACCCACGCGGCCGCTTTCCTGGATGATGCTTTCGGCTATTCCGTATGGCGGATTCCTGTGCTATAATATAAAAAAAGGAGCTTTCTCCGCCCAGCCATGAAAGCGGCTTTGATGGCTGGACTGGGGCTCCTTTCCATCAAAATAAGCAAAGAGAGGGAAAGACATGAGCGAACAAATGATTTTGCCGGCGGTTCCGGACCAGATCCCGCACGGGGATATGCCGGGGGATAAAATTCAAATCGGAGACGATCACATCCGCAAAGCGCAAACGATCTATCCCCTTTTGCGGGAGGAATTGGCCAGGCTGGACGGCCAAAAAGCCGTGGTGGCCGTATGCGGCGGCAGCGGCGTGGGCAAAAGCGAGATCGCCTCGGTGCTGGCGTATTACCTGAATCACGACGGCATCGGCGCGTATGTGATGAGCGGCGATAATTACCCCCGCCGCATCCCCCGGGACAACGATATCGAGCGCGAGCGGGTATATCGCCAGGGCGGGCTGCACGGGCTGGTGGATCATGATCTGCTCACTCCCGAAATCACCGCTATTCTGCGCCGGCTGTGGGAAGAAGAAAAGGATGCCGATCTCGCCACGGCGCAGGCGCTTCCCTGGCTGGCTGTCTATCAGCAATCAGGCCGCCGGGCGCTGGCCGGCTATCTGGGCACGCCCAACGAAACCAATTTTGATGAGGTAACCGATATCCTGGCCCGGTTCCATCAGGGGGAGGCCGCCATCTATCTCAAGCGTATGGGCCGGGAAACCACCGAATTATGGTATGATAAGGTGGATTTTTCTAAAACGCAGGTGCTGATCGTGGAATGGACCCACGGCAACAGCGATTTTATTGAAGGCGTGGATATCCCCATCCTGCTCAATTCCACCCCGGCGGAAACCCTGGCCCATCGCAGGGCCCGGAACCGGGATGGCAAGACCGACAGCGCCTTCACCACCATGGTGCTGGAGATCGAGCAAAAGAAGCTGGAGGCGCAGGCGCACAAGGCCAGAATCATCCTGAGCAAGCAGGGACAGCTGCTCTCCTACGCCGATTATCGCCTTCTGATGGCGAAGGAGGAAGGAGGAATCGCATGAACAGCGGAACGATGCTCAACGCTTATCCCGACAGCCTGGGCGGCACGCTGACCGATATCGCCGCCCTGCTGGAAAAGCCCGAGCTGCAGGGGGCCTTCCGCTCCTTTTATATCCTGCCCAGTGTATTCACTACCGATTTGGACCGGGGCTTTTCGGTGATCAGCTATGATCTGGACAAGCAGCTCACTTCTCCCGGCGATATGGATCGGCTGCGGGCGCTGGGGATGGATCTGAAGCTGGATTTCATCTTGAACCATCTTTCCGTTCAGTCGCCGCAGTTCCAGGATATGATCCAGAAGGGCGAAGCCTCAGAATACAGGGATTTCTTCATCAACTGGAACAAGTTCTGGGAAGGCCGGGGCCAAATGACCGAAGCGGGCTACATCCAGCCCGATGAGCAGTATATTCAGGATATGTTCTTCCGCAAGCCCGGGCTGCCCATCCTGATGGTGCAGTTCCCCGACGGGCGGGAGGTGCCCTATTGGAACACCTTCTACCAGGAGGTCAAAACCGACCCGGAAACCGGCAAACGCAGCTATCTGGGGCAGATGGACGTGAATATCCAGTCGCCCTTGGTGTGGCAGTATTACGAAGAAGTGCTGGACAAGCTGGCTTCCTACGGGGCGTCCATCGTGCGTCTGGACGCTTTCGGTTACGCCTCCAAGATCCCGGGGCGGCGCAACTTCATGAACGAGCCCGAAACCTGGGAGATTTTGGAGCGCATCCGGCAGATGGCGGAAAAACGCGGCCTGACCCTGCTGCCCGAAATCCACGCCGCCTACGGCGAGGGCAGCTACAAAACCCTGGCGCAGAAGGGATACATGAGCTATGATTTCTTCCTGCCCGGTTTGCTGATTGACGCCATTGAAAACCACGACGCGGGCTATCTGATCCGCTGGGCCAGAGAGCAAAAGGAAAACGATATCCGCTGCGTGAACATGCTGGGCTGTCATGACGGCATCCCGCTGCTGGATCTCAAGGGCCTGGTGCCCGACGAGCGCATCCAGGGGCTCATTGACCTGATCGTCAGCCGGGGCGGGCTGATCAAGAACCTGCACGGCAAAAAGAACATGTATTACCAGGTGAACGCCACCTATTTCAGCGCTTTGGGCTGCGACGAAAAGAAGCTGCTGCTGGCCCGCGCCTTGCAGCTGTTCATGCCGGGCAAGCCACAGGTATGGTATCTGGATCTCTTTGCAGGGGAAAACGATATCGAAGCCGTGCGGCGCGGCGGCGAAGCGGGCCACAAGGAGATCAACCGCACCAATCTGACCGCGGATGAAATCAGCAGGCGCTTGCAATGGCCCATCGTGCAAAAACAGCTGGCGCTGCTGAAAATGCGCAATACCTGTCCCGCCTTCGGCTTTGACGCCGAAATGCGCATCCGTCAGGAAGCGGGCGGCAACCTGCGCATCATCTGGGAAAACCGGGGCAAGCGCGCGGTATTGGTAGCAAATCTGGAAACCTACGATTTTACTGTACAGGCAGATTGAACGGCGTAAGAAAGCATCTTTGATGCCGGCATGCCCGAAGACGTGCAGCGCTTCCACACCCTGGGCTGCTCCGCCGCAACCCGCAAGAACCCGCAGGGCCAGCTGGACAGTTTTGAAAAGCAGATCGCCAAGAGCAACGCTTTTAAGGCCGTGAAGGTGGCCATGGGCGAGGAATAACCCGCCGAAAAAGGGGGTTGCCGCGCGGCGGGGAACCGCGGGGATCCTCCTGATCGTTATACAGGCTATTG
>JAFUGB010000084.1 GCA_017469605.1 Clostridia bacterium | reverse complement strand
GTTCACCATCAGCAGGATGGCCAGCGCCCATACCGCGCCGATCTGCACGGCGTTGATCACGATGGAATAGGTGGCCGAGCGTTTTACATCCACCTTTTCGCCCTGTTTGGGAATTTTCATGCCTGGCCCTGCCTTTCACGCTTGTCCACAATGCGCATGTCGCTTCGGGGCAGGGTGGTCATCAGGGTGGCGAACATGTCCTCGGCATCCTCGCACCACCAGTCCCGGGGGGCCAACAGGGTAACGCCCTCATCGGGCAGGTTCATGTATACCGGCACCTGGCCGGGCTGGCGCTGCAGCACGGTTTTAACCGCTTCCATCTGCTCCCGCTTCATGCGCAGGTATAGCTTCACCGGGCTGCGCCGGGCGCGCTCAATATCGGGGATTTCTTCTTCCTTGGGCGGCAGGGGCGTGAGCGGCTCCACCACGTCCACCAGCAGTTTGGTATCCTCCTCCTCCCGGACGCTCAGGCGCCCGGTGAGCAGCACCGGCGTATCCTGCTGCAGCACGGTATGGTAGCGCTCGTATATTTTGGGAAACAGCAGGCATTCGATTTGCCCGGTCAGGTCCTCCAGCGTGGCAAACCCCATCATGCTGCCCTTCTTGGTGGCCTTGGCATGGGTCTCAACCAGAATGCCGCCCATGGCCACCTGCCTGCCGTCCTCGTCCATACCGCCGTCTGGCCGGTCCTTCAGGTTCAGCACCCAGTTGGTGTTCACCGGCAGCTCCTCCAGCTCCTTGCGGAATTCGTCCAGCGGGTGGCCGGACACATAAACGCCGGTCATCTCCTTTTCCATTTCCAACAGCTGCCTGTGGGGATATTCGCCCACATCGGGATAGCTGTCCTCCTGCACCAATTCCGCCGTGGGCTGGCCGATATCAAACAGGCTGATCTGCCCGGCCACGTTCTGCCGGCGCTTGTTGGCATTGGCCTCCATGGCCTGCAGGTATACCCGCATGCATTGCAGCCTGGTGGGCCCCATATTGTCAAAGCAGCCCGCCATGATCAGGCTTTCCACGCAGCGCTTGTTCACCTGCTCGCTGTCAATGCGGCGGCAGAAATCAAATATGTCGCGGTAGGGTCCGGTCAGCGTGCGCTCCCGCACGATGGCGTCCACGGCGGCGTTGCCCACGTTTTTGACGCCGCTCATGCCCATGCGCACGCATTTGACGCCCTGGTCGTCGGTTTCCACCGTAAACTGGCGATGGGATTTATTGACGCTTGGGGGCAGCACCGGGATGCCCCGATCCCGGCAATACTGGATATAGCCCGCCACTTTGGGGGCGTTGCCCACCACGCTGTTCATCATGGCGGCCATGAATTCGGTGGGATAGTAGTATTTGAGCCAGGCGGTCTGCACGGCCACCACGGCATAACAGGCGGCGTGGGCCTTATTGAAGGCGTAGCTGGCAAAGGCCGTCATTTCATCAAAGATGTGCTCGGCCACGGCGGCGTCCACGCCCCGGTTCACCGCCCCGGGCACGTTTTCCTCGGGGGAGCCGTACACAAAGTTTTTGCGTTCCTTGGCCATTACGTCGTGCTTTTTCTTGGCCATGGCGCGGCGCACCAGATCGCTGCGGCCGTAGCTGTAGCCCGCCAGGTCCCGCACGATCTGCATCACCTGCTCCTGATAGACCATACAGCCGTAGGTCACATCCAGGATGGGCTTGAGCTGCGGCGTTTCATAATGCACGCTGCTGGGATCGCGCTTGCCCGCGATATAGCGGGGGATTGATTCCATGGGGCCGGGCCGATACAGGCTGATGGCGGCGATGATATCCTCAAAGTTGGCGGGCTGCATGCTGGTAAGAAACGCGCGCATGCCGCCGCCTTCCAATTGGAACACGCCGTCGGTATCGCCCCGGCTGATCATGGCGTATATTTCGGGATCGTGCAGCGGGATCTGCTCCGGTTTCATATCGATCCCCTGGCTGTGCATCAGATCCAGCGTATCCCGGATCACCGTCAGCGTGCGCAGCCCCAGGAAGTCCATTTTGAGCAGGCCCAGCTTTTCAATGATGCCCATGGGGAACTGGGTGGTGATCACGTCGTCATTGGTCTGCAGCGGCACAAAGTTCACCGCCGGTTCGCCGGTGATCAGCACGCCCGCCGCGTGGGTGGAGGCATGGCGCGGCATGCCCTCCAGCCGCAGGGAAAGGTCAATGAGCCGCTTGATGCGGGGATCGCTCTCCGCCTTTTCCCTGAGCTCTCCGCTGATTTTCAGCGCCTTTTCCAGTGTCATGCCCAGGTCGCCGGGCACCAGCTTGGCAATTTGATCGGTTTCACCGTAGCTGTAGCCCAGCACCCGGCCCACATCCCGGATCACGCCCTTGGCGGCCATGGTGCCAAAGGTAATGATCTGGCATACGTGGTCCTGCCCGTATTTGCGGGCCACGTAATTGATTACTTCCTGCCGGCGCTCGTAGCAAAAGTCCATGTCGATATCGGGCATGCTCACGCGCTCGGGGTTCAGGAAGCGCTCAAAGGTCAGGTTATACTGGATGGGATCCAGTTGGGTGATATTCAGGCAGTAGGCCACGATGCTGGCCGCGCCGCTGCCGCGCCCCGGGCCCACCATAATGCCGTTATCCTTGGCGTATTTTACAAAGTCCCATACGATCAGGAAGTAATCCACATAGCCCATCTGGCTGATGACGCCCAGCTCGTACTCCATGCGTTCCCGGGCCACCCGGTCGTCGGCGGGATAGCGCTCGGCCAGGCCCTTTTCCACCAGCTTGCGCAAAAGCGAATCGCTGGTTTCGCCCTCGGGCACGGGAAAGTGCGGCAGGTGCACCGTTTTAAAATCAAAGTCCACCTGGCAGCGCTTGGCGATTTCCTCGGTGCGGTAGACGGCGTCCTCATGGCCGGGGAAAAGCGCCAGCATTTCCTTCTCGTCCTTCACGTACAGCTGGTCGCTGCCCATGCGCATGCGGTCGGGCTCATCCACCGTTTTGCCGGTCTGGATGCACAGCAGGATATCCTGGGCCTCGGCGTCCTCCCGGGTAAGGAAATGGCAGTCGTTTGTGGCCACCAGCGGGATGCCGGTGCGCTCGCTCATATCGATGATGCGGGGAATGATGCGCTTTTCCTCGGCAATGCCGTGATCCTGGATCTCCAGGAAAAAATTTCCCTTGCCAAAGACCGCTTCCATCTCCCGAGCGTATTTTTCCGCTTCGGCAATGCGGCCGTCCAGCAGCATTTTATTAAAATCGCCGCTCAGGCAGGCCGTCATGCAGATCAGCCCCTCATGGTGCTGGCGGAGCAGCTGGTAATCGATGCGGGGCCGGTAATAAAAGCCCCGGGTGAAAGCCTCGCTGTCCAGGTACATCAGGTTTTTATAGCCGGTTTCGTTTTCGCAAAGCAATATTAAATGGCTGTATTCCCGCTTGGCATAGATTTTTTCATCCATGTTCTGGCACAGATAGAATTCGCAGCCGATTACGGGATGGATGCCCTCGGCCTTGCAGGCCTGGTAAAAATCGATAACGCCGTACAGCACGCCATGATCGGTGATGGCGCAGGCGTCCATGCCCAGTTCCTTTAACCGCTTGGGCAGTTCCTTGATGCGGCACGCGCCGTCCAGCAGGCTGTATTCGGTGTGCAAGTGCAGATGCGCAAAGGCCATGGGCATACCTCCCTATTTTAATTCCCATACATTATATCACAGCCCGGGCAAATGTTCCAGCGCTGCGCACAGCAAAAACGCCAGGATCGCGCGCAGGCAGGCAATTTTTGCAAGCGTAAAAAGCGTCAGTCCGTTTTTTTGCCAGAAAGCGGCATTTTGCAGCAGGATGGAAAAGCCGGTGAAGGCCGTCAGCGCGGCAATCACCGGCAGCGGCGCCGACAGGGCGATCAGCGCCTTCATTCCGGCGGTGACCTCCAGCAGGCCCTGCGCCACGGCCAGCGCCAGGGGCGGCAGTCCCGGCAAGGTG